>JADGBM010000176.1 GCA_015231515.1 Desulfobulbaceae bacterium | reverse complement strand
CAGGGGATGATCCTGGCAATAATTAGTTTATTACTACCTTAACCTTAATGTTTCAAAAATCATTTGTGGCACATAAATTCAAAAATGTGGGGCACAAACTAATTGCCTTGGAAAATTGCTCCTTCATCTCAAAAGAGCCAAAGAAAAATATATAATCAATGGCTCTGACAGTTTTTAGACCAGATAACTCAATAAACTCAGGTCGAACAGTAATTATTTATAACTCAGGGTCGGCTGAAGATGTGCCTGGAGATCTGCTGGAATTAGGCCATATCTATTTAGGATACAATATGAAAAACAATAACTCTTTTTTCTCTCGTCTTATTGCAAACCGTACTGTTTCTTTACGATATTTTATTGTTCTGCCCTTTGTCTTTCTCATTGTATTTTCAACCACCATTATTGCTCTATTTTCCCTCCAAAATGGCCGTATAACCGTTAATGATGTTGCCAGACAGCTGCGTGCGGGAGTACTTGCAAGAGTTGAAGACAGGCTTACCGAATATCTCCAGATACCCCTTAATGTCAATGAAGTGAATGTACATGCACTGGAATCGGGATTACTGGATATTGATGATCTCCAAAACGTCCAGCGTTATTTCTATTCTGTTATTAAAGCAAATCCTTATTTGGCATATTCTTTTTTGGGAACCACTCAAGGTGAATTTTATGGTGCACGGCGTCTGCCTGACGGAAAAATCCAAATTGTACGGGCTGGTGATCTAACCAACGGTAATTCCCACAATTTTTCCACAAATCCACTGGGAGATGCCCTGGAACTAAAACAGGTCTATAAAAATTTCGATCCGAGAACCAGACCCTGGTATCAGGCCGGAGTCGCTGCTAAAGGCCCTGCATGGACACCAATATACCGTCATTTTGTGATTAAAGATCTGGCACTAACGGCAGCCCAAGCCTTTTATGATTCAAATGGAAACCTTAAGGGAGTATTTGCCGTTGATTATGTGCTGGGACAGATAGATAAGTTTCTCAAGACCATCCGTGTGAGCGAGCATGGTGAAGTGTATATCATGGATGATAATGGAGATCTGATAGCGGCATCATCGGCAACATCCGGCTATTTGACTAAAGACAGCAATGGAATCTTCACCCGTGTTCCGGCGGTTAACTCTGGAGTTGCCAATGTGGAAACCTCTGCACGTCTTCTCAAAGAGCAGACGGAAGGATTAAAGCACGTTGGTCAAAATAAACTAATGTCATTTGAACAGAATGGTGAACTGCAATATCTTCAAGCCTCTGAATTTACAAGAATCCCTGGCCTTAAATGGATTTTGGTTACAATCGTCCCAGAATCCGATCTCATGGCTCGAATTAATGCCAATACCAGCAAGACCCTTGCTATTATTGGGCTGGTTGTCATTTTTTCAGTTGCTCTTGGCATTTTCATGGTATCAAGGATGCTAACGCCCATAGAAAAATTCAGCCGTGATGCTGAAAAACTGGCACGGGGAGACTTTGACATCAAGCCTATCACCCATACAAATGTCAACGAACTTTCAAATCTGGATCTGGCCTTTCAGGCAATGGGCACTAAATTGCAGTATTTATTTAAACGCCAGAAAGAACAAAGCGATATCATTGCGAAGCAAAATGAATCTTTAGAAAAAAGTGTTGCTGAACGTACAGTAGAATTGAAATCTGCCAACAGCCGGCTCAAAGCTTTTTTTGAAAACATTCCGGGACATGTTAATGTGGTTGATAAGGAATTTAATATTATTGCTGTAAGTCGTGGTCTGCTTGAAGATTTCGGGTTTGATGAGATGGATTCAATTCTTGGCTTCAAGTGTTATGAAGTTTTTCAAGGGAATAGTTCGCCTTGTGCTCATTGTTCTCTCTTTGAATGCTACCGCACCAAAAAAACTGTGATCCGATATTCAACCACTGAAGAAGAAAGCATTACAGGGAAGGCATTACAGATTTATTCAGGGGCAATCCTGGATGAAAACAATGAAATAATCGGGGGAATTGAGTATGTCGCCGATATTTCTGATCTTCGTGCCTTGGAAAAAGAGCTGATTACCGCCAGGGAAAAGGCAGAATTGGCAAATCGTGCTAAAAGTGATTTTTTGGCACACATGAGCCATGAAATCAGAACGCCCATAAATGCTGTTATCAACATGAACCGCCTGTTACTGGATACCCCGCTGGATGAAAACCAGAAAGACTATGCAAAAACAGCCATGCTCTCTTCCGAAATCCTGCTTTTTCTGATTAATGATATTCTGGATTTTTCAAAGATCGAAGCTGGAAAACTTGAATTGGAAAACACACCATTTAACCTACTGGATACAGTCGAATCTGTTGTGAAAATTATGGAGAGCAAGGCTGAAGAAAAAGAGCTTTATTTGACACACCAGATTGAACCGGATGTGTACCCATATCTGATAGGTGACCCGGTGCGGGTACGTCAAGTTCTTCTCAACTTTATCAGTAATGCCGTTAAATTTACGGAAAAAGGCGGTATCAATGTGACCGTATTTCAAAAAAATATAAATAAAACAGATACTACGGTAAAATTTAAAATTTCAGACACCGGTATCGGAATTTCAGAAGAGCACAAAAAACGACTGTTTCACTCATTTTCACAAGAGGATTCTTCCACCTCCAGGAAATACGGTGGCACTGGCCTTGGGTTGGCAATTTCAAAAAAACTTGTGGCACTTATGGGAGGAGAGGTCGGTGTTGTCAGTGAAAAAAATGTAGGAAGTACATTCCACTTCACAGTTACGTTTAAAAAAAACACTAACTATGATGGTTCATCTTGTGAATTAAATAGTCTAAAAAAAGAGGGAGATGCTGCATCGCGTGGGGCAATGGATCTTTCTACTATGCCACATGCCGAAATTCTGCTGGTGGAAGATAACATCATGAATCAGAAGGTGGCACTGGCACTCCTGAACAAATTCGATTTTCTTGTGGATATTGCGAATAACGGCAGGGAAGCTGTAGACGCTGCCCGTAGGAAGCATTATGACCTTATTTTTATGGATATGCAGATGCCTGAAATGGACGGTATTGAAGCCACGAAAATTATTCGAAACTGTGATTCCCCTGTCTTGAATCCTAATGTCCCAATCATTTCAATGACGGCGAACGCAACAAAAAATGACCGCCAAAAATGCTATGATGCCGGAATGAATGCCTATCTATCAAAACCAATTGATCCTGAAGAACTTTTATCTGTTATCAAAAAATATTTGGTGGATACGCCACCAAATGAAGATAAGTTGTCTTATTTCTCAGAGGCAATACCAACATCTTTTTTTACATCTAAAGCCGCTTCAATATTTGACCATGATGCTTTTCTGAAAAGATTAGGCGGCAGTGAAACACTCTTTATGCAACTTGCATCAAAATTTCCAAGTTTCTTATCTAAAAACATCAAACAGTTAAAAGAGGCTGTTAACAGAGAAGATGCAGAAACAATCCGCATGTGTGCCCATGCAACCAAAGGAATATGTGCCAACTTTTCAGCAAATAGGCTCTGCGATATGGCATCTCTTATCGAGGATGCTGCAAAGGAAGGTAAAACAGATGTATGTTTTTCACTGATGAAGAACATGGAGCAGGAGTTTATAGAATTAGAATCAGTATTGTCAAATATGTTTCCGGACATTTTCCCCGTGTAGATTCAACTATCTGTTTGTATTGAAGATCTGAAATTCCGCGGTTTTGGGCTTAGACCCACTACTCCCCCTCATATAGGCCTTTTGAAGGTTCCATAGCAGCCTCATATGTAAAAAAATCATTTATTCTTCTTATAGTCTACCCGCTCTTTAAGCTCCTTCCCGCATTTAAAAAAGGGAAGCTTTTTACCTGCAATCTGTACTTTTTCACTGGTTTTGGGGTTTCTGCCAATATAGCCCTGATATTCTTTCATGTAGAAGGAGCAAAGGCCCCTTATCTCTACCCGATCACCGTTTGCCAGGGTACGGGTTATCTCGTCAAAAAAGACTCTCACGACTTCAGATGCTTTCCATCTGGGGATGTTGGATTTTTTCTGTAGCGCAATAATGAGATCTTTTTTATTCAATGATGCCTCTCCTTAATTTTCCATAATTTGACAAGCGTGCCTATCTGTATAAACTTTTGCTTCTATTAATCAGGCACATACGGAATAAGCCCTTTTTCATAAGCAAATTCCTGAACCTCTCGGGGAAGATTACGAGCATCAACCATAAATCCATCAACGGTAATCAGCCATGCTCTTAAATTATTGTCCATTTTACTCGGAAGACACCAATTGGGATCAAGTTGGTAGGTCTTTAAAATATCTCTGACTTCCTTTGATTTTGAGCCTCCAGTGGCTTTGCTGACACCAAATGCTACACAGAGATCGGTTGCACTCATTGAAGGTTCCTGGCTCCGATCAAACAGAAAATTAACAAAACCCATGGCATAT
>JADGBM010000175.1 GCA_015231515.1 Desulfobulbaceae bacterium | reverse complement strand
CAGACTATTTACTGATTTCCCAGCACCTCAAACCCAACAAACTTGGCAGTATGAAATAAAATCAACCCAACCTACGCGATAATAATCACGAAACAACAACGGGTTATGCCACCCCGGAAAGTTGAGTAAGCAGTTAATCTTTTAAGCCCTCGCGCAGTGCGCTAAGTTCATCTGGTTACGCCGGATTATGGCATTATCGGTTCGGCTATAATCTGAAGTCCGTTAATTGATTTATCTTGTTCAATTTTCAGGCTGTGGTTTGGCGTTCCTTCGTATATTCCGTAGTATTCTCCGGCAACTGGAGCCTCGCCAACAATCTCTCTGGCAACCAAATAATAACTGCCTGGCGGCATTTCAAGTCTGAACATGCCGTTTTTATCTGTACGTGCAATAAAGTCACTTTTGAACCGCACAATATACATCTGAAATAAAAAAAGGTCATCAGCGGTATAGGCAGACACAAAGAGATTGGGTATTGGCATGTTGTTGCTATCGGTTACCCGTCCAGCGACTATTGAAAATTGAGTGTTTTTTCCGGCAGTTTCTTTTATGGAAGCCGTTTCCATGGACGCTGTGCGGCGTTTCTCCTCCCTCTTTCCACGAGGATCTTCAGCGTTTTGGTTTAAAAAGGCCTCAATGTCGTCTCTTGGATAGCAGGACAGATCAATGGTACATGATTTTGCGGGGCTGACCGTGACCGGGTTTGCCGAGCTATAGCAGAAAAGATCACCTTTTTTAAGTGGGCCAATAGCGTTATTGTCCTGGCGTTGTCTGGCAATAACGACATATTGGCCGGGCTCCAGATCAAACCAGAAGGAGGCGTCTTCCCCGATAGTGTTGGTGAGAACGCCCATGCCGCGAAATGGTTCGTCTGTGAGTGTGTAGGCGGAAATGCTGCCGGATTGAACAGGGAGGCCTTTGTAGCGAATTGTGCCGCCGATGCCTTGGAAGCCATCTGTGCAGGTAGTTTTTGTCTGGGGAACAGTAAAGAAAGGCAGCCAGAGATCATCATCAGAAACACGAATTGGATTTAAGCCATGATATGAATAGAGCGGTGTGTTGTTGCCTGTGCCTTGAGCTGTAAAGTAGTACTGACCTTGAGGTATATTAATGATGTATTGCCCGGGCTTTTCACCTCTATGGGAAATTGTAGCGTTTCTTTTGTGAAGGAGATCAGCATAGGTTTTATAGGCTCTGACCTCAACGGCGCTAGTGGGGCCGTTTTCATCAAGAATAATTCCCTGAACTAATGCCCCATATGCACTAACAGGAAACATAGAGAGTAAAACGAAAAAAATACAAAAAGGGTATCTCATAAGCTATTAGTTGTTGGCATGTTGCGGCGGCTTCTTAGTTGTGAGCGCACCAGTTGTTAGTTTTTTTTGCCACGGAACACACTGAAAAAACTTAAAGCAGCAGTATGATGAAATCCAATAAACAAGGTTATTTTACCACAGAGACCACAGAGGTCACAGAGGTCACAGAGGACAGAGTTTCAACAGTCTTTTCCTCGTGCGCTCTGCGATCTTCGTGGTTATAAAATGTACTAATTTAATAGTAGTAGGTTGGGTAGAGCTCCGCGAAACCCAACAAATTTCTGGACACCCACCCCCCCAAGATATGTTGTAGTAGTAGGTTGGGTAGAGCTCCGCGAAACCCAACAAATTGCTAAACAATTTCTATGGGTATTTCCTGCGAAGTTACACCTTCAAAAAAAGCCTTGATAATTGGCTTGGCTGGGTCAACCATTGAAATAATAAACATAAGCATCCTGCTGCCCTGGCCGAGCATCAGGTCCAGTTCAGTCGGTGTATCTCGTATAGGATCATGGTCCCAGGCGACTCTATGCATGTGGTATGTCCCTATTAGGGAACAGTTTTGAGAATGCATAGTTTTTAAGGCGTCATCAACTTCCTGCTGATCAGCAACCCAACCACGCTCTGTAAAGGGGGTCACCGAGGGAATGGCATGGCATTCCATCTGGTGATCCATAAAACGTTTATGGTTTTTGCTCCCTCTGGCGTTCTTATAGAGGGGGGCAATGGAAACGACATCTATCGTATGGTCGTTAACCCTGCCGCCAATCAGCCCAAAAGCCTTGAAGTCTTGATTCTCACATGCAAGATGGTTGCCAGATATTTTTCTGCGACAATGTACGAGTAGTTCCTGCCACTGTTGTGCTGGTAACACTATTGCGTATTTATTGTTTTTGGTGTAAAAAATTGGATTCGCCCTTAAATTTAACTAGGTGTTTGTGGGGAATTAGGCTTGTTTTTTTAAGGAGCTTTTTTTCTCTCCAAAGTCCCTATTGTCTCTTTAATATAGACAACTTATCAGGTAACTGCAAGCCAGCGGCTATGAAATTTTAATTGTTGTCTTTTTTTAGTCTGTGTAGCTGTGAAGTTGCCGGGCACTTTGAAAAGGGCCCACAATATATTTTTTGGTTTAGGGGGTGGGTGGGTTAAATCACTCCGCAAAAGTGGGTGTATTCACCCCTCGTGCCGAGTCAGCTAGTGAGCAAGGTGTCCGAGTAGAATTTCTATCTCACTGTCTTTACTGTAGAGTTAGAATTAATTCTTTGTAAGGCACATTAATTGCACAATGACCAGGAACTTAGTTGTAGCTCAAGAGTGTTTGTTTTCGGACAAAAAAACCTTAACAAACCCTTGATAAATGTGAAAAGAAAAGCGTAGAATTATAAATGACATTTGCCTAGATTTTTCAAAGGTTGTTTCTCGTAATACGCATTTCAAAAAATTATTTTTTTTAAGTATATAAATTCAGCTTGGGGGAGTTTGGAATGAAGAGATTATCTCTGTTGTGTTCAATTGTAGTTTTGTTAACGGCGACCGCGGTTCAGGCCGCGGTGCTTGACGCACCGCATAACGAAACGAATGGAATTACCTGTAACAGTTGTCATAGCTACTCGTTATGGTGGCAGTACTCACCCGCTGAACAACATTCAGCGCCAAACTATGCGGGCATTTCCACGGCGGTCTGTAATCAATGCCATGGTGATGCAGATACCTATGCCGCGCACATTCACAGTAAGGCTTCGACTAATCCTGCCTCGTCGTATTTGTGGGCGAATGATGCCAATTGTGTTGACTGCCATGACCCCCATGAGCAGGAGCAGCTGTATTGGAAGAATGATGCTGCCGCTCCCGAAGACCCCTTCTTGGTTACAGGTGTTGTCTCAGCCGGCGGCATAAATGTAGTGGGTAATACAACTGAAATTACCTTCGACGGGACAGCCCTTGTTAATCTTCGTGGCACATGGCCGATGGATGATGTAGATCCTTTGGCTGTTGACTGGACCAACAAAAACAACACGACTGACTCAAGAACGACCCCCCCTCGTTCTCTTGTTTTGGTTCATGATACTACCCTTATAGCTAATACTTATCCGATTATCTCAGTCGTTGACGGCGGAGCAATAAGCACAGTTACCGTTGCGGGTATCATTGATCCTGTAGAGGTAGGTACTTCTTGTACGTATGATCCTTCCTGCTCATCAAGCAGCAGCTCTTTTGGTTTGATTTATGGTCAGTTAATTCGAAAACAGGTTAACGGAAAGAGCGTTAAGTTCTTTGATGGCCAGGGCGGTTTTGTTGATACTGCCTATACCCCTGTTACAGACCCTGCAACTGGTATCTGCCAGGTCTGTCACGTTCAGACAAAGTATTGGACAAATGACGGAACAGGTGATGACAGTGTTCCAGATGTTGCAAACCACAATACAGCAAAGAACTGCACAAATTGCCATATTCATAGTGACGGGTTTACCGCTCAAGGTCATGATGCGACCCATTTTGCGTATGCCGATATCTCCTATACCGGTATGGCTGGCGCAACAAAGATAATTGGTTGCTCAGTGTGTCACTCAAGCGCAAGCGGGCCAATTGGCTTACATGCCACATGTGGTATCTGTCACCAGGATAGCTCTGGAAGCGGTGTGTTAAGAATAGCCGGAGACCTTGATCCAGCCGTTCAAGTTGACCCACTGTTAGGAATAGATGGTGATCCTAATGGAGAATACAATGCAACTCACACATACGCGTCAACCTGTAATGATTGTCACAATGTAACCGTTAAAACAAATATCGAAAATAATCTTCCTAATATCCATCATATAGAATCAGCAAATAATTATGCTGCCAACGGTAACTGTACTGCCTGTCATAAAGATGAGCAGGATAATGGTCTGGCAGCTGCAGACCATTCAACATTTATAACTTTAGGAACTATTCCTGGAACCGTTACAAGTTGTGAGACTGCTGATTGTCATGAAGGCGTTAACTCGCCAGTAAGTGCAAATGCTCTGGGTGCTCGAATTGATCCTAGTAACCCTCAGGTTCATGATGCATGTACAACCTGTCATACAAATACTGGTGCATTAAAAGTATTCGCTGACATCGCTGTTGCGAATCAGTATCGCGTGAAAGATCCTATGGCAACAGCAACAGGGTTGGCTCATGGCTGTCTCGATTGCCACAATGCGAGCT
>JADGBM010000174.1 GCA_015231515.1 Desulfobulbaceae bacterium | reverse complement strand
CGCCGAAGTCACCTCCATGGGCGGTTTGCCCTATGGTGTCACCAAAGAAGATTTTTTCGGAGGCTGTTCCGTCCCCCGCAATAAGGAGATCATGCGGGTATTCCGCGATCTGGAAATCGTCGAACATCTTGGCTCCGGTGTACCGCGCATCCTCAAAGCATACGGGAAAGAGGCTTTTGAAATCCGCGACAGTTATGTGCGCGTTGTTTTCCTCTACGTGAAACCCATTTTGCAAGTCACCGGGCAAGTTACCGGGCAAGTCGTGAGGCTGCTGTCCATCATGGGTGGCGAAATGAGCCGATCTGAAATGCAGCAGATTCTGGAACTCAAACATCGTGACAGTTTCGTGGAATCCTATCTACAGCCAGCATTAGAAGCAGAGCTTATTGAAATGACAATCCCTGATAAGCCAAGAAGCAAATTGCAGAAATACCGGTTGACCAAACAAGGACAGAAAGTGTTGAAGCCAAACGCTTTGGATTGATATGGGCACGTGCCTGGGGTCAGAAGTCTTGAAATATGAATTTATTCAGGGAAATTTATTCAGGGACGAATTTATTCAGGGACGTACCACGATTATTGTGAAGCAGGAATCGAGAAAGGCATGGCCATGAAACATAGATCAATGACCGCCGTTAATTTTACTTCGGTGCCCGATCATTAAAACGAGCACAACCTCTGAGCGCTGGTGCCCCCTTGAGGTCAGCAGGACTGCCGGATAAACTCCTTAACTAAACCCTGCTCTTTGCTACTGGGAAAGTCAAAAATAGCGGCAATAGGTTTTGGTGATGTGTCAAACGATTTCGATGTATGTTGATTGTCAGGGCGAATAACCTTTAAAGATAGTTCTGTGGTTGATATGTTTTTTATTTTATTAACTAATACTACGTTCCATCTATCCTTTAAAGGACACGAAGTAATGGGCAAAAAGGCCAATCCTCTCTCACTGATATCGACCAGTTGGCCGATGTAATCTCCTTGTACCATTAAATAAACATCTTTTATGATGTATCTATCATAAATTCGTCTTTCTATTAGCGGGTTCGTTTCATTCAAGAGACTTGTCTTTTTGTAAGGACCAATTTCCTGGTAAATTTGAGCCGCTAGCCCCTCAATAGATTTTCTAGAAGTATTGATGTATGGAATGTGATATTTTTGATAAATCTGTTCCGCTTGCCTCAACTCCTGCAGACACTCTGAACGTTTTGCGTAATTACTGTTCGGGTAGCGTTCTTGTCGTATCTGGCTGAGTATCTCGGGATTTGTGGTCAAACCTACGGTTTTTTTTATGTTTTTGCTGATTCCTTCAGGGAGGCGGTAACTGTTCAAAGTCTCTTCGGTCAGAGGGTAGTTTGCTGCTTTAAGCTTCATGTGAGTCGCAAGATAAATACTAAGAGGTGTCTTTCCGGAACGGGATACCCCGAGCACAATAACATCAGCTTTGTCGTAATCGTCAGTTCTTTTGCCATCATCATGCTCAAGGCAGTAATCGATCGCCTTGGCCCTGTTAGAGATACCGTTGTCATCGATAAACCTCGAGAAACCAGGCAGGAGCAGTGCTTTTTCATGTAGACAGTTTTCGAGACGATCAAGGAAAGCATCACAAATATCAAAGAGCTCTACTTCAGAGTGGTTAAAAACTTCTCTTATTTCGGGGTTAACCAGACTGCTAAATACTATTGGTTTCGACCCTGAAGATTGTCTGAGTATATAGTTGAGAGTTTTCAGAGCATCAGAGATATTTTTTATAAAAGGAAATTTTTCTTCATGAAAGATTGTTTCCGGAAATTGACCCAGAAGGGATTTTCCTACATCCATTGCAACAATGCCGGTACAACCAGAAACAAAATAAATGTTTTTTTTACTCTTCACTAGAGTTCCTTTCCCAAGATTGCATCTAATTCTTTTTTGAGCATTTCGATATCAATTGGTTTTGGAATATAACCATCCATTCCAGCTTCAATGCAACGCTCTTTATCTTTTTTCATGGCGTGGGCAGTCATCGCAATTATAGGGATATGAGAGCCTGTTTTTTTCTCGATCGCTCTAATCGCTTTAGTGGCCTCGAAACCATCAAGAACAGGCATCTGGATATCCATAAGTATGGCCTGGAACTCTCTGGTTTCAAAAAGTTGCAGTGCTTTGCCCCCGTTTTCGGCTACAGTGACGGAATAACCACTATCCTCGAGCACTGCAACGGCTAGCGTTTGGTTGACGGGGTCATCTTCTGCCAGAAGAAGTTGGGGGACGACGCTTTTCTCTTCACGAAGGTGGTGCCGAGTAACCAGCTGCTGCTGTGGCGGTTCGGAGGTCTTCTCTCCAGCCGCTTTGCGGACTTCTATAATAAGTTCAGCATAGCCTATAGGCTTGAGTAAATAGCCCGTAACACCAAGCTCTTTGGCCAAGGAAGCTTGTCCCCGTTGGCCTAATGAGGTTAGCAGAATAATTGGAGTTTCTGCCGCAGCTGGAATCTTTTTTAGTTCCTTCACCAGGGTAAAGCCGTCCATTTCCGGCATCTGCACATCGACAAGAAATAAGTCAAAGGCTTTCTGCCGCACTCTCTCAAGAGCAAGAGATGGTGTGTTGGCCAACTCAACTGAGGCAACATGCCTGCCTATCATCTCTGAGAGGATCTTCAGGTTTGTAGAGTTGTCATCAACAATGAGTGTGTTGAGGTGAGAGAGGTCATCGTAGGAGATTAAAGTCGGTTGTTTTTGTGTATCTCCACAGACTGTAAACTCCGCAGTAAAGAAAAAAGTGGTTCCCTGTTTAGGCCGGCTGTCAACCCAGATTTCACCTCCCATCATAGAGACAAGCTTGGAGGATATTGTCAACCCCAGCCCAGTACCACCATATTTGCGTGTCATGGATCCGTCTGCCTGGACGAATGACTCAAAGATGGCCTTGTGTTTCTCTTTCGGAATTCCTATTCCTGTGTCACGAACACTGAACTGTAGAGTGACTTTTGGCACACTATTTTTATCTGCCAGGTATTCCAGGTTGGTAACTTGATTCACCTGGATCTCAATCTCACCTTCATGGGTAAATTTGATTGCGTTACCGACAAGATTTATAAGAACCTGTCGTAGACGACCCGGATCACCTTCAAGATTATTTGGAATATCGGGGTCTACCGAATAGACAAGTTCAATCCCCTTTTCCTGAGCACATACAGCAATCTCTTTCAAGGTGTTTGACATGAAATCTGGCAGCTGAAAGGGAATTGTCTCCAGATCAAGTCCACCGGCCTCGATCTTTGAAAAGTCAAGAATATCATTAATCAGACCCATCAGCCTGTTTGCCGAGTTTTTTATCAAGGTGAGATACTCTTTCCGGTTCTCTTCATTACCAGCCAGAAGTAAATCGGTAAAACCGATTATGCCGTTCATTGGGGTGCGGATCTCGTGGCTCATGTTAGCCATGAATTCACTTTTTGCCCTGCTGGCCTGCTCCGCCATCTCTTTTGCCTCATGGAGCTCCAACCTCCTCCTGTTTTCCTGTCGCAAAGACTTGATCTCTTTTATGAAGGAGAGAAATACCACCACTAGAAAGAACACACCTATGCCAAGTAGAACCAGGGTTGAGGCCTTGATCTGCTTACTCAAAGCTCTGTGTTGTTCGGTTATGTCGTAGTAGATCTCAAAAGCTCCTAAGAAGGTACCGTTATGCATGATCGGCACATAAGTTTCGGCAACATCAAATCTGACAAGCTGGTCTTCAAGTGTTTTTTTGTTTTTCTGCACTATCTTTGAGTATGGCGTTCCCTTAGCGACAATCTCATGAAAATATGCTTTTTTGTTAATGTCACCAATTTCCGAGGCATCTGTTGAGTAGAGAATTTCACCATCGTAACCAAAAATTTTCAACTTTATGAGGCCAAAATTCTTTATCAGGTGTCCAATTTCTGCAACTATTTCTGTTGTAATAAGTGAAGGGCTCAGAGGCTTTTGTTCCTCGGAATGAATCAGCATGTCGGCAAGGTGCTTGCCAACACGGAGTGCTTCTGTCTCTATTTGTGTTAAATGGAGGTTCTTGAAGGATGGAAATATTACCCGGATAGTATAGGCTGGGAGAATAATGGCCGGGAACAGAGAAAGTATGAAAATGAAAATGAAAAATTTTGGATTTTTCGTTTGTGTTCTGGCGTTTACGGCAACTGGTGTATGGGTATTGTCAGGGCCAGATTTTTGCTGAGACATAGTAATTCACCGCGAATATTTTAAATAAAGGTTTTATTAGCTGTTGCCGGTTCCAGAGTTGCGAAGATTTTTGTTCTGGCCATAGGTGTCGTCAAATATTTGTTAAGATGGCTCTGTTAAGCGATGAATTATTTGGGGTTGCTCAGAAAGTTTCACCATTTCTATGCGGCGCGGACTTGATCCGAAAAGACAGCTATATATCATAGTATAGATAATATGGTCAGGTCTACACATTTGACAAACCAGTTTCTGTTGTACTTTGATTATTCTTCTTCCGGATGGCTTTAGCCTTGGCCTCAATCACTTTAAACCGCCGTCTAATCTGCGAAACGATGC
>JADGBM010000173.1 GCA_015231515.1 Desulfobulbaceae bacterium | reverse complement strand
CAAGAAAGATGTGAAATTTGAAGGAACTAACTTGGAAACAACCGGGGATGCAGCCATTGAATCAAAAACAGGTACTGTTGAATTTAATGCTGCAAAGAATACAAGTAGCTCCAAAGGTCTGGCGGTAGAGGGAAGTCTTTCTTCCGACGAGATGGGCTCCTATTCTTCGGCTGAGGTGAAAGCCAATACCAGTGATGAATCCACTGAAGTTGCAGGCACATTGAAGGCTGGAGGAAATTTAAGCGTTAAGGCTGATAAAAAAGTTACATTTGTTGGTACCGATGTTGAGGCCGGCAATGAGATAGATGTGCAAGGCAAAGAGGGTATCGATACCCTGGCGACCACCAACACAAAACAGAGTCTCTCCGGAGAACTCAGTGTTGATGATACCGTGGGCGATCCGACCAGTCAGGGGGGAAGCTCAACCGATTTTGGAGTGAATTTATCGGGTGAAGACAGTGTTAGCCACAAGGGTGCTACCTTCAAGTCTGGGGGGCGGAACAAAGATGAAGACTGATGGCAGTCTAAATATGGTTGGTACCCAGATCGATGCCCGTGGTGATGTTGCGCTTGATGCCAAAGGTGATATGAATTTTACAGCCACAAAAAATGAAAGTTCCAAGGCAGGTGTTGGCTTCCAGGGCGGTGATAGCGGCGGCAGTATAGATAATGCCGACATTGGTTATTCTAAAAGTCAGGAAGGTGTGCAGATTAAATCTGCCGACAAAATTACGGCAACAGCCGGCGGCAAAATGAACGAAGAGGGCGATGTCTTTAACGGAGCCCAGGGTGAAGAGATTAATGCTGCTGGTGGTAGGTCCAAAACCGATATTGATAAATCTGTCGGAATAGGCCTGTCATACGACAAAGAAAATGGCGTGTCAGGGAATGTTAATTATGGTGATGTTGGTGTTTCAGGAAGTTCAGGAAGTGTACAGGCCAATATCCCGGAAGGCAGCACTGAAATAGGCGGGGTTAAGGTCGGGTATGGTAAGGACGGGGTCAGCGCTGGCACTCAGGTTGGCGGCGTAGATCTTTCGGGTGGTGTTAAGACCGATGGTTCAGCCTCAGCTGGTGCTGGTTATCAAGGGAATAACGCCGGATATGATACCGACGCTGGTGCTGCGGCTAATGTAAGTGTTGGAGGCTTTGAGGCCTCAGGATCCATTGGTGCAGATGGTAAAATTGGTGGGAAAACCGACATTGCCGGTCTCAAATTAGATTTAGAAAAAGGTGTTTCCGGCAGTGTTGAGCTTGGCGGGGTCGAGCTCTCCGGTGCGGTGAGTGCCAATGGGGTATCGGGTACTGCCGGCGTCGGTGGCAATAGTGTTGGCTATGACTCCGAGCAAGGTGTCGCCGGTTCAGTTGATATTGGCGGAGTAAAGGCCTCTGGGAATATAAATGCTGATGGATCTACTTCTGTGAGTGCCGATGTTGGTGGGGTTAATCTTTCAGGAGGAGTCAATGCCGATGGGACCGTTAACGCTAAGGCCAATGTTGCTGGGGTTGAGCTCGACTCAGAAAAAGGTGTCTCCGGTAGTATTGATATTGGTGGGGTTGAACTGTCCGGTACGGCTGGCATTCATGGCGTGTCCGGCAGTGCTGGCGTCGATGGTAACAGTGTTGGCTATGATTCCGAGAAGGGTGTCTCCGCCAGTGTCGATGTTGGTGGCGTAAAGGTATCAGGAACCGCAGGGGCCAAGGGAGTTTCCATGGATGTGAATGGTGATAGCGTCGAACTCAGTAGGGATGAGGAAGGAAACCTTTCGGCAAAGGCTCAGAAAGGAGGTGTTGAAGCCTCTGGAACCTTTCGGGATGATTCAATTTCTGGCTCCATGAGTGAAAATGGAGCTATGGTTCAAGGAGAAATCGATGATGAAGGAGTTTTGTCCACTCGGGTCGATGTTGGGCGCTAAGCCATTTTTGTCGTTCCCTCCAGGAGGCTTATAAAGTGACGAGCAGTATAGCTATAATAAATTCCACCAGGTAACCAAGAAGAAACAAAGAACCGCCAGCTAAAATCACATCGGCTAATAAATATTAACATTGTTACTAATTTGAATCAGGTTTGTTTAAATGAAAAAAAATATTACCTCCATATCGACCTGCGCTTTGCTTACTGGCGTCATTTTGCTCGACTCCTTACTTTATGTGTCTTTTGCGGCAACTCCGTCAGAAACCGCTGCCGCAATAAATGAGGCCGAAAGGATTCAACGTGAACAGCAACTGCAGCTCGAGCGGGATCGGGAAAAATTACAGGAAAAATCCCAAAAGGATTCAAGAATAGAGGTGCAAGAACCTGAGAGGAAGGAAGTGTTGAGTGGAGGGCAGACTTTTATATTTCATACAATCGAATTGCAGAATGCTACCCTTCTGAGCGAAAAGGAAAAGGGGGAACTGACAAAAAAATATCTCAATAAGGCCATTGATTTCACGGAAATAAATAATTTGCTAAACGACATCCTTGCCTACTATTTCTTGAAAGGATATATCTCGGCACGTGTATATATCATTCCGGACCAGAACATATCTACCGGAATTTTGAGTTTAAAAGTGATGGAGGGGATTGTTGAGGAAATAAGGTTGGAGAATGAAACATCCAGAGTTAATCTCTTTACAGCTTTTCCTTTCATGCAGGGTAGAATTCTCAACCTGCGTGACCTTGAGCAGGGTATCGATCAGATAAACCGTCTGACCTCAAATACTGCAAGTTCCAAACTTCTTCCCGGAACAAAAGATGGGCAGAGCATAATCATCATTGCCAATGAAGATAAATCACCGCTTTCAGGTGCATTTTCTTACAATAACAACGGTTCTGATTCCACAGGAAAAGGACAGGTGGGGCTATCTGCCAATCTGGATAATCCGTTGCGGATTAATGACTCACTGGGAGTATCTATTAATATTACGGAACCGCTTGATGACAGTTTCCAAGAGACTATTCCCGATGTGACAGGCCGTTATTCGCGCTCTGCGCTTTTCAACTATTCAATCCCATTTGGGTATTCCACTTTTGCAGTCGGTGCAAGCAGATCGGAATATGTTACACCCATTAATTTGGCCGATGGCACAACAGCGCACTCCGAGGGAAAATCTGTTAATAAATATGCAACATTTGATTGGAGAATGTACCGAAGCCAAACGGATAAGTTGAATCTTTTTACCACTTTGACTAACAAACGATCTGATAATTATTTTATGGGAAGCTTCATTTCCACCTCTAGCCGCAAACTAGTGGTGTTAGATTTTGGCATAGACTACTCAACAGTGCTACATGGTGGATTTGCATCTGGAAAGCTAACGTATTCCTCCGGCACTAAGCTATTAAATGCTAAACAGGATAGTAGATCCCAGGATTCAAGCTTGCCGAAATCCCAGTTTCAAACGGTGAAATTAAATCTTTCCTATGTGAAGCCGCTCGAAGTGACGGGAGTTAAATCCAATTATTTTGCAAATTTCAGCGGTCAGTACAGCAATGATGTCCTTTTCGGTTCAGAGCAGATTTCAATCGGCGGTTCTTACAGCGTACGAGGATTTCATACCGTTTCTGACTCAAGTGATAGAGGTTGGTATCTACAGAACACATTGACTTTTACCCCAGACATAATGGAATCAAAATTTGGTATTAAGGATTGTTCTGTAAGCCCCTTTATTGGGTATGATGTTGGGCAATTGCTCTCTCATTATTCTCAAGAAAACCGCTGGTTGTCAGGTGCTGCAGTGGGCATCGGCATGAAATATAAAAAACTGTCAGTGAATCTGAACTATTCCCACCCTCTCCTTTCATCAAACAGAACATTTGATATGGATAGCAACAAAAATGGCCGAGTTCTTTTGAGCACTTCTCTTTCATTTTAACTTACGAAAAAAGTTCTCTCGCAGTTCACTGCGGAGAAAGCAATCGGCAAAGTGCTAGTGAAACCCTTTAAGTTCAGAGAGCAGAGAAGATACGTCGCTTCGGTCTAACTCAAGTTTTGGAACGTCATACAAATAATCAGTTTGGCGGATATCTGGCAACATAGCTTGTCTCCTTGCTGAGGTTTAAGTCAGAATCGCAGACAAGATGCGTAGAATCAATAACTATGTTTTAAATTGCGTTGTCGGGATAAGCCAAAGGGAAACTGAAGACCTCTGTTCCGTTACTCTACTCTAGAAAATTGAAAATTTCTACCAAGCTGCCACTACCTTTCACTATATATTTGACTTAACCTTTTTTCACTAGTATTAGTTTTTTTAGTTAGCTAAAGCGCAAGAGCGGCCCCCTTTTCTTTCTTTTCTCTTTTCTCTTTTCCTTTTCGCACTTTTTGCAGCATCATAATGATGTTGCGGTGAAATCAAGTACCGAGCAACAGACAAGTACAGGAAAAATATCCGAAAGGATATGTAGCTTACGAACACAAAAAATAAGCTGAGAAGCATCCTTTGTTATGAAACCGGGATTCACAAGTGCTGGAAATTATGATTTTATGTCCTGTTAATTTTTCCATGTCTATTCGCCACCTTAAGGGTAACAATTACGCTTTAGTTCAAGTTGTCATATTACTATTCACTTTTTGCACATACTATTCTAATGCGCATGCAGGGCAATCGCTTGCAGAACCCCCCTCAATTCACCTCTCCACTGAAGAGAAAGTTTGGCTTAAG
>JADGBM010000172.1 GCA_015231515.1 Desulfobulbaceae bacterium | reverse complement strand
AGTGCCACCAGTAACCGCTGCTAACATCAGATATAAGAAGCCCTTTCGCTAATCAATTCATTCTTCTCGTGCAAGGTGTTGAAAAAAACTAAAGCACACGTCCAATTCATCGTCAAAAAAGCTTACCTTGCGCTTGTTCGCCATTTTCTCTGGCCGCAAAAGTGCTGGTGACGTTTTCCAACAACCTGCTCGAGGCAAAGACATGCAATACGGCCTGAAAAAATATAATATTATGTCGGAGATAGATATCTAACTCAACTTTCGGAGATGCCACCCGGCAGCTTGAAAAAATAGGATAACATGCCGAAAACATTTAATATTTAAAGTGAAATGCTCTTTGCAACTTGACATATTGGCTTTGCGAAAAGATCAATAAATTCAAGGAGAAAGAGCACAGATGAATAGTACAAATCAATTCGAAATAGATCAAGAAGCAATGCACCTGCAAGGTGCAATAAAAACGTTCTTTGACAATTTTTCTGTCGGCACCCTCCTGAATCGCTGCAACATCAGGAAACTCAAGGGAGTCTCTCCGTTGGCGGTATTTGAGGCAGTATTTCTGCTCGCTTTCCGAGGTCAGAATTTTTATCGGGGAATCGTGCTCAACAGTGAGTTGGGATTCCAGAAAGACGTTGCCTATGAACTTTAGGAAAATCCCCGTTATAACTGGCGGCAGTTTCTTCTGCGATTGGTAGCACAGGCTGTCAGAGTAGTTGAATTTCTCACGAGCGAAGAGAGGGAGAAGGTATTTGTGGTCGACGACAGCGATTATGACCGGTCGCGCTCCAAATCGGTCGAATTGCTGGCTAAGATTTTTGACCACAATAGCCGTAAATACCTCAAAGGATTCAAGTTGCTGACTCTTGGTTGGAGTGATGGCGCAACATTCCTTCCTCTGGACTTTGTTTTGCGATCTTCGGCCAATGTCGCCAATAGAATTCAAGGAATTGTCAAGGCACTCGACAAGCGAACGTGTGGCTACAAGCGCCGTCAGGAGGCAATGGTTAAGACCACTGACATGCTTGAAGGCATGATAAAAAGAGCCATGGCCCTTGGCATTAGCGCAGACTACATACTGATGGACAGCTGGTTTTGTTTTGCTGGCCTGATCTCGAAGCTTGCCGTTCATGTGCCAGTAATCTGCATGGTGAAAGATATCACGAGTAATTTTTATCTCTACCAAGGCCACCTTGTCCGTTTGGGCGAGTTGTACAGGCGGATAAAGAAACGTCCGGGCAAAGCGAAAATTATTGCCAGCGTTATTGTCCCGATGAAGAATGGCCAGACAGTAAAAGTCGTCTTTATTCGAAACCGCAACGGACGAGGTGGGTTGGCGGTACTCTCGACCAATACAACATTGCCAGATGAAGAGATCATCCGTATTTACGGCAAACGCTGGGACATCGAGGTGTTTTTCAAAATGGCTAAGCATCACTTGAACCTGGAACGAGAAGTCCAGTTGAGAGATTATGATGGACTTGTGGCTCATACGTCTTTGGTGGTCAGTCGCTATATATTCCTGGCCTTGGAACAGCGATTTCATGATGACCCACGCCCCATTGGAAGTTTGTTTCATGACTGCTGCAGCGAGATCCAAGATCTAACCCTGGCCGAGGCCCTCCATCGGGACCTGACACTGGCTTTAGATGAAGTAAGGCAATCAGGCGAATTTGCAGAATCTGTAGTCATGGCTATGATTGATGCAATAATGGGTGCTGCACTAAGCATGATTAAATCATTACAGAAAAATTTAACAGCAACTGCGTAAAATCAACAAGTTACATCAACCCCGAAAGTTGAGTATCTAATCTAAGATTGAATGGAGCAACTGCCTAGAAATGTTGTTTGCCCCACCTCATACTGTTCCAACTATGTAAATTAGGTTTTATAATGCCCCATCTGATATCAAATCAGAATTCATGCTCCCCACAACCTAGCTCCTTCAAAAAATATAAAATCAGATAATATTACCTGATTAGCTCTAATCTTCCGCAATGCGTAATTTATGCTCAGAAACCTTCGCGGATCTGGCCGTGGCGAACACGAGGCGCGTAAACATACCAGCGAGATCAAACCGTCGGTTAAAGCGGTACTGAAACTCGCCAAGATAGCGATGAGCATATTTTTCAAAGTCAAACGCATGGTACGTTCCGGTTATGGAATTTTTCAGGTTGCCGAGGATTGTATTAACCCATCGGAAACAGCCCATGCTTGTACTTTTACGATCTTTGCCAACGACTTCCCGCTGATGGAAGCAACCTGCTGCTTCCACAGCCTGAAAACACCAAAGTCCATCTGAGACCACCAGAGATGATGGCCTTAGAGAGCGTTTTGCCCATAATTCGACCTCTTCTTTACAAAAACTTTTCACGGTTGTAAAGACAGCGTAGAGTGGGTGGCCTTGGAGGTTGGTTTGCACTGCTGCGATGAACGGAACTTTGTTCTCGGATCCTCGGCCTACCTTACCGCCGGGCAATTCGCCGCCAAGGTAGGCATCATCGATCTCAATGCGCTCCGACAGTTTGGTGGTTTGTTCGTGCTCAAACATGACCTCCATGAGTTTGTGTTTTGTTCTCCACGCTGTTCGGTAACTGACACCAATGAGGCGACTGAATTCCAAGATAGAGATATTATTCTTGTTTTGGGTCTGGAAAAACATCGCCTGAAACCACGTGGTTAATGGTAGTTTTGACGAATGGAAAATGGTTCCTTCTGTCAGCGTTGTCTGCCCTCGGCAGGCTTTGCACTGGAAGACCTTAACCCTCTGACCTCTACGGTAGATGCCGTAATTGTTACTACTGCATTTGGGGCAAATAAACCCTTGGGGCCAACGGGCAGATTCAAGGGCCGATTCACACTGCTGCTCTTTTCCATACGTAGCAAAAAACTGATTCAAGCTTAAACCTTTTTGAAACTGAATTCGATTCATCTTCATGATAACCTCCTTGGTTTCATGAAGATTATCACAGCACCTGAGACATATGGTGTCCGACTACATGCGGTGCGGAAGATTAGCGCTAATCAGGTAATATTATGTAATGTTTTATCCGCTACCGTCGAAGGCAACACCTTCATTAGCAATCTTTCTCTGAAAAATAAACTTCATCATAGCAGCAACACCGATAGTTACAAGAGCCATTAGATACGGATAACGATAACGATACAAAGTGCCAATATTTGCCACGACCAAAGAATGACTCAACAAAAAAACGTTACTAAACACTAAAATTATCCAAAGCCTAATATCCTGATACCAATAAAAAATACTCAGAGGCAAAAAAAACAATGACACGTACACGCCAAGCATTTCTATAGCAGATATTCTCCTCATCATCGTATTACTCCTTTGCTTGGCTTCTCCAAACCACAGATGAGGGAAGGGAGAAAAAAGTGCAATCTGCTCTGCTCTCGGCAAATACCTCAGCACATCAGAAACGCTTCCAAAAACAATATGGTGGTCAATATTAGTACCAGCACCTCCACCAATTGAGATGAAACCTCTGCGCGTTATTGTAAATTCAAAAATCTTCCCATCAATAGAAGAAGGCATCCATGAAGTAGGCGTCCAGCCCGCACGAATAAGGAGTTCCTCCCTCTCTATTACTTTTTCGTCCCCAACAGCGACACCGCTACTGACACTTACGTTACTGTTATCGATACTGTTATCGATGGTTCCATTTTGCTTTTTAATCAGTTCAACATTATCTTCTTTGACACTCACACCTGTAGGCATATAAAAATAAGGCCCCTGGAACAGGGACATATATGGGATTGTCAACCACATCAGGAACAAACAGATTATTTTTTTACTAATTTTATTTTTTTGTTTTGATTTGGAAAACAATATATACAATGTAACAATACAATAAACTAGCAATCCCATGGCAAACAGAAACTGAACGAGAATATGTCTTACCGACCAAACTAGTATAACTCCAAGCATTATTGCACTTAAAGGCCGACATACTCTTAGGACACCACTGTCCCAAGCCTCTTTTTCAGTTAAGGCAATCCAACCATATAAGACGAAAAACATACCCAGTATTGAGTATCCATCTTTATGCAAAGAGGCATACCATGTTGCAGCTGATGGGTAGACGAGGAAAGGCAAAGAACACAGAGAAGCCAGTCTCCAATTTTTCACAAACCTCTGCGCGAGTAGAAACAATAAAAAAGCACTCGTCGCGTGCATCACAGAATTAAGCGGAATCAACGCCCACGGGTGAGGGGCGACCAAAACATAAAAAAAAGCTGCCACTCCAACAGCGCCACTACCACCGAGTCCAAGCTCTGGTTTCAACTGCCAAACATTCCAACCTTGCTCATGAATTGCATTCGCGAGCCGCACAGCCACCTTGTGAAAAGTGTTCCAATCGCCACCGACTAATAAGCCTTCCCCAGCGTGCAAAGATGGAAAAACGTATGGTAAAACAATAAACTGAATAGAAGACGCAACAATAAAAACAAACGAAAAGTAAAGAAACCATATTTTTACATAAATTGAAGTATTTCCAGTATGGCTTATCATTTTTTTGTCTAACACCACAAGCGCTCCAACGTTTAATTGAATAATAACAGCTACTTACAATGTTCGGCTGTTTTGGTTATGTATTCGTCATTTGTAAGTGCCTGTAATAAGGGCATTCGTTCAAAAATGGT
>JADGBM010000171.1 GCA_015231515.1 Desulfobulbaceae bacterium | reverse complement strand
ATTTCGTGTTTTTTGCAGCTCTTCGTTCTGGAGCTCCAGTTCGATATGATACACACTGATCTCTTCGAGAAGGCGCTGTTGATCGAAAGAATCCATGCTCAGGCTGGTTGACCCCAGTTCGCTCAAAACTTTATTAGCGCGCTCCCTAAGTTCTAATAAATGTGCTGAGTTGTCAGTAGGCAAAGTTTTTGTCTTATTCTTCACTTTCTCTTTTCTCCAGGTAAGAGCACGAGTTCAAACCAATAGCCATGCAGACGTTTGATGGCCTCCATAAAACCATTTATGCTCACAGGCTTGTGGATATAGCTGCTGGCGCCTACTTCGTAACAGCTGAGAATATCCTGCTCCATATCAGAGGTAGTAAAAATGATTACAGGAATGCTTTGCAGAGATGTATCCGCTTTGATTGTGGCAAGAACCTCTCTGCCATCGGTTCCGGGCATATTCAGATCAAGAAGAATAAGTGCGGGGTGATGGACGCCCTGGACAGAGTGATAAGCCCCCCTGCCGTAAAGAAAATCAAGCGCGTCATCACCATTTGTGCACCGAAAAATGGGATTTGCAAAATGGGAATCTTTAAAGGCTTTTTGGGTGATGAAAAAATCTTCATCACTATCTTCAACGATCAGAATTGAGTTATTTGTGCGTAACCCCATTTATTTTTCCTCTCAATTATGTGGTGATGGTATGTGAAAAAAGATGGTAGTCCCTTCACCAACTTGTGACTCGACCCACATTCTACCGTGGTGTTTTTCGATTATTTTCAGGGTGATAGCAAGTCCGGCTCCAGTGCCGCCACCGAACTCATCGCGGCCATGCAGTCGTTTAAAAATTTTAAAGATTTTATCCTGATGTTTTTTGGCAATGCCAATACCATTGTCACGCACGTAAAGAACCGGACTGTTTTCTATGCCATCCTTGAGCTCTCCTACTTCAACCCAGCGCTGGGCTTTGTCGTTATATTTGATGGCATTGGTGATCAGGTTGCTAAAAATAATTGCCAGGTGTTCACGGTCACAGGTAATTTCCGGCAGTGGAGATACAATACGAATATCTACCTGTTTTTCTGCAATGAATATTGCTAAGGTGTCAAGAACCTGTTTCAGAACTTCATTGGTATCCACCGGGGAGATAACCGGCTTCTTTCGGTGAACTCTTGAATAGTTCAAAATTGAAATGATCTGCTCTTCCTGGCGTTTAGACAAGGTGGTTAAAGTTTGCAACATGAATCGCCCATCCTCATCAAGTATATTTCCGTAGTCCTCAAGCAGCAACAACGAAAAATTGTTTATTCCCCGGAGTGGTTCCCGCAAGTCATGGGAAACGATATAGGCCAGATCTTCAAGATCTTTGTTGCTGCGGATCAGCTCCTCATTCAACTGTTCCAGTTCTTTGGTTCGAATCCTCACCTTACGTTCAAGCTCCAGGCCAAAATTTTCCAGCGCCTCTTTTTGACTGGTCAGTTTTTTAAAAAGAAGTTCTTGTGGTTTTGAAATCCCGGTTTCGACAATGG
This sequence comes from Desulfobulbaceae bacterium, assembly GCA_015231515.1. Classification (NCBI taxonomy): domain Bacteria; kingdom Pseudomonadati; phylum Thermodesulfobacteriota; class Desulfobulbia; order Desulfobulbales; family Desulfobulbaceae; species Desulfobulbaceae bacterium. The sequence goes on along the minus strand of JADGBM010000171.1, from coordinate 3,148 downwards.
TTTTGTAAATAAAATAGACGTATACAAGATAAAGATAGTGACCAGCCATATTTGAAAGGCCGTATACAGAGACATAAAATATAAATGCCAAGCGTGCCAGACTGTTGGCTATAAGGGCAATGAAAATATTCTTGACTACTGATCCGTCAAACCGGTGACGGTTTCTCCAGAGCGGTAGTAAGGCAACAATAAAACCGATAGAGATCAGAATTTCGCTTATTTTCTTAAACGATGTCAGGCCCTGCCCTTCGATAAAACAGGAAGGGAAAAAACCAAGAAAAATAAGGGTAATGGTCAGACTCGATACTAAAAAAATAATCCAGAACAGCAGACCGGCATTAAGTTTTCGATTCACAAAAAGTGGGGCGCCCAGAAAAGCTAGGCATTGAAAATAACCGCCGGCAATCCAAAGCTGAGTGGGCAGATCAGCGCCAAAGCCGGGAAAAACATTCATTCCGGAGTAAGCTAAAACGTGCAGGATCGAGATAAAAGCGATAAAAAGATGAAAAATACCTATAAAGGCAGTGTAGTGATTGTCGATTCTATTTATAGAGTTCCAGGCTATAAAAAAAATGCCCATTGCAACACCAACACCGGTGAGCTCAATGAGAATGTGAAAGAGAAGGAAGCTGTGCTTCTCGCTAAGATAAAAGCCCAGCAATGCTATGGAGAAGAAGGTGTAACGTCCTGCAATCTCTGCACGCATCTTTTACTTCCTTTTGTTTGTGTTGGTTGCTGTTCTTACGCTTTCGCAATCTTCTTTTCAGGTGCGGCGGCAAGAATATTTTTCACCTGGTCGACAACCTCTTTCATATCAAACGGTTTTGCCAGATAGGCATAAGCCCCAAGGTCAAAGGCCTTCTTTTTACTCTCTTCTCTTTCCAGAATAGAAAAAATACATACCGGTACCTCACATAGTTCAGGTGTACTTTTAAAGCGTGCCAAAACCTCAAAGCCATCTTCTCCAGGCATAAAAATATCAAGCAGGACAAGATCCGGGATCATCGCCTTTGCCTTAGCCCAGCCCTGTTTGCCATCGGAGGCTGCATGGACTTCAATATTTTCTTTGCTCAAAATTTTTGACAAAACGACTCGATTGACCTCGTCATCATCGATAACCAGGACAACGGGCTTATGATTTGGGGGGGTCATGTTTGCCTCACTATGGTTAATCGTTATGGCCTTGACTGATAGGCCACCTTGTCAAGCCTAAAAACCGCGCCATCAAACTCTTTCTTTTTATTAAACATTGGATTAGCGCCTAATTTGAGAACAAACTGAGAGCCGTCATCACGGTGCAGACAAAAAACAAATTTTTCCATTGGTTTTTGGCTTTCAATCACCAAAGAGAAGGGATTCTCTTTAGGCGGAATAGTCTGGCCGTCAAGGTCAGTAAATTTAAACCTTTTTGAGTTGATCCTCATACGCTGTAGCCGGGAGCGCTCAATTCCGAATATCTCCTCAGAATAGAGATTTGCAAAGTTAATTCGACACTCTTTATCAACTAAAATAGTTGCAGAAGGACTTGACTCCAAGACCGAAAGCAAGAGGTTGTGCTGCACCTCCAAGGCAAGCTCAGCATTTTTTTGCGCGGTAATTCTGACCAATGCCAGCACAACTCCATCCACTTTTTTCTTGTTATTGATAAAAGGAAGAATTCGCTGAACGAACCAACCATTTTTATGACGGATGCTTTTTTCCAAAGGCTGACAACTTTTAATAACCCGATGGGCATCTCTTGTTGTGTTACCAAACATAGGGAGATTGAGATCTGTCAATGGTCGACCGATATCTTGGCTGAGCAGGTTAATTTCTGCGGTCATAGCATGCGAGAATTTTCGAATACAAAGGTTTTTATCGAGAAAGATAGTCGGGATATCCATGCTGGTCATCAAGTTATCCATGTCGGTGTTTAACTCGGTAAGCTCTAAAACCTTATTCTGATATTCGGCGTTGACAGTGTTAAGCTCCTCATTGACCGATTGAAGCTCCTCATTAGTAGACTGTAACTCTTCGTTAGCAGCAAGGAGTTCTTCATTGGTAGCCTGAAGTTCCTCGTTGGTGGTCTGTAGTTCTTCAATAGTTGCCTGTAAATTTTCCCGTGTGAACTGAACCTCTCTTTCCAAATCGTTAATTCGCTCATTGGTAAGATACTCCTGGGCATCACTAAAAACAACGTTCTCCTGATTTTCTGTTTCGGCAGCCTCCTCAAGAGAAACCATGAACAGTGGGGAGTTATTGGCACCACTAATCATATCGACAATGACATTTACCCTGGCCTCAATACTCTTTTCATCAATCCTGATATTGTTATAAACGACTTGTGTTTTTTCCTTTCTCACCCGCTGGATTGCCGAGGCAACACCGAGGGAAATCTCTCTCGGCAGCATGGCAAGAATATCAAGAGAGACATTGCCACTCGGCAGGTTGATAAATTTCTTGGAATCACCAAAGGACTGAACAAGCTCACGGTTTTCGTTAACAACTAAAAGGGTGCCGACAAGCTTATTGATCAGCCTCTGGTAATATTTTTCAACAGCGCCGTTGCGTCGGGTACTCTCACTATGCGGCTTATTTTCATAAGCAACCCTGGCAGCGGAGTAGGCATAATCTGTTGCGCTTGGTCTCGGGATTACAGGGGCCGGGATTTCACCGTTTATCTTATGTTTGTAGATCCGCTGTTTGACGTCAATATGCTCAAAGGCCTCTTCTACCGCGCTGATAGTTTCACTGTTGCCGAGGAAAAGCACTCCATTTTCGCGCAAGATGAAGTGAAAGGACTGAAAAATTCTTCTTTGTAAGACCGGCTGTAAGTAGATGAGCAGGTTGCGACAGACAAGCATGTCGATTTTAGTAAAGGGGGGATCACTGATGATATTATGAACGGCGAAGATGACCATTTGCCGAATATTTTTTTTAACCTTATATCCTTCCGATGTCTTATCAAAATATTTACTCAGATACCTGACATCAACGTCTGCAGCGATACTCGCCGGGTAGGTGCCCGCCCCGGCGTAGGCAATGGCATCCTGATCAATGTCGGTTGCAAAAATCTTGACGTCAAGCCTCATTTTGTTGTTATCAAGATAGTCTTGAATCTGCATGGCGATGGAGTAAGCCTCCTCACCGGTTGAACAGCCGACATTCC
>JADGBM010000170.1 GCA_015231515.1 Desulfobulbaceae bacterium | reverse complement strand
CGAAATAAATGTGGGCGAGTTCAAAGTAAATCCTGTTGAACAGACCAACAGCAAAAATTGTGGTTAACCTGAACTGGTTTGCCGCCCAGATAAGGGGAAGCCCAATGGTGAGGCCGAGCATTTTTTTCTGGCGGAGGCCGGAAAACTCAAAACAAAACAGCCGAAAAGCGCCATCAGGTAAACGGCAGAGCACTCCGTGATCACTTTGACCCTAAAACCACCCGCAGATACCAGTTCGTTGTTCACCTCAGCCTTTTTCCCCAGGAGTGTAAGGATCTCGGCAAGCACCCTGGCATTGAGAGAATTCAGGGGATTGAAAAACTCATTATTCTGTACTCCGAGCAGGAAAAAACAAACGATAACAAGCCCGATAAACTTCATGGTAAAGACAATTTTTTCACGGGAACTGCCAGTGAACGGCACCGTCTCGTCATTCAGGAATAGGCTCATACCGTCGACTCTCGTTTTCTGTCTTCAGGCAGCAACCAATAGCCGATAAGCAGCATCAAAATAAGCACGGCAAGGCCCCCGCCCCCCATTACCGGAACAGACGGGGGCTCCGGTGGTGGGCCAAAAACAGTCAAGTCAAGCCGGGGGGTTGTCGCACTATTGCGCGGATCGGTAATGGCGAGGCCATTACCTGTGAGCATTTGACCAATGGTCTCATTCGTTTCAGTCGGATAATCCTGGCGCAGCAGAGCGATTGCACCAGATACATGGGGGGCGGCCTGGGAAGTGCCGCTCATGGCGCTGCCTGCTGCGGTGATGACCGCCCCAGGGGCTAGCAAAGTCAAATAGGAGGAGCTGTTTGAAAAACAGACGATCTGGTCAGCCACCGTGGTGGAGTCGAAACAGCTTCCCCACCCCCTGGAGCCAACTGAACTGTCATAAACGGCGCCAACACTTATCCCGGCCGGAGACAGCGGTGTCGCGGCTTTGACCCTGGGAAATATCCTTTCAAGTTTTCGGGTACAGGCCGGACTGGGCAGCCCATCACTGAAAATTTGATTCTGGTAAGCGCTATTGCCGGATGCGCTTACCGGAATTATGCCGGCCTCCAACGCCAAATAAAAGGCGACCTCAAAGGCATTTTCACATGGTTCGGTATATTTGGAACCGCCTTCCATGCTGAGATTCAGGACAATAATATTGTAGACATCTTTATTGGTTATGGCGCAATCAATAGCCTGGGCAACAAGTGACGAAGAACTAAAACCTTCTTGGTCAAATACATCAAACGAAACAATGCCGGTTCCAGGTGCAACTCCCGTTACCACGCCGGCAACATTGGTTCCGTGCCCGGTACTGTCAAGCATGCCGTCGTCAGGGGCCATCTCGACAGTCGCCTTGATTTTACAGGTTTCAGCCGGTATTCCTGGTGCAGTGCAATCGCCAAAGGCGTTATTGGTCCAGTCAACCCCTGTATCAATAACCGCTGCGGTTGTTCCGTTCCCCGCCATGCCGGCAGAGACCGCCGCAGGCTGGCCAGTCAAAGGCAGGCTTTGATTCAGAGTGGGCGTAAGGATTTCATCTGGGTAAACGGCTAACACTTGAGGATGTGACGAAAGCCCCTCAAGCGCTTGCAAGGAATGAAGCCGCAAGGCCGTCAGAGGAAGCTGTCGGTACTCTGCCAATGTATCGATATCTGCCATGGGCAATGTAGCAAAAAGCTGCTCCTTGCGCTGCCGGTAACGCTGGGCCCGATAGTCCAAAATCACTTTGTCATCGAATTTTATACCTCGTGCCTGCCTCATGGCCCTGACTTCATCTTCCACCGCTTCCGCATCAAAGAGTACAATGATATCGGCTGCACGCCCTGACTTAAGATTCTCAGTAATCCCATGCGGAACTTTTAAAGAATACATTCTTTGGCCTTGCCCCCAGGCTGCCTTGAGTGCTCCCGGTCCCAGCAACAGGAAGAGGATCAAAAGCATGCGCCAACAAACCACCCGTTTTGACGTCCATTCGCTAACCCAGAAAACCTGTTTCATCCTGTCATTCCTTATCCACAGAGAACCATCTTAACAACAGGCCATTTTATCGTCCCGCCCGTCACCATAAACCCTGCGAACTTTACCAGGGTTATATTAAAGCAGTGTTAAAAAGCTGAAAAAAATTGTACTTATGTGCTAAATAAATCTAAGCAGCGCTACGGAGAAACTCCGCCACATGTGGCGGGATAGGAGAAAGGGTCATGGAACAAATTATCAATATCCACGTGGAGAAACTGTCGGAAGGCGCCTATCTCGCCACCTCTGAGGATGTTCCGGGATTGGTGGCGCAGGGCCGGACAGTGACCGAGACCCTGGAAATTTCCCGCGATGTCGCTCGGAAAAACCTGGATGCTCAGGCGGGGAGACGGAAAAACCCAACCTTGCCCGTCATTGGCGATTCATTTGATTGTGCTTTGGTGGTCAGTGGATCGATGATATCGGTCAGGCGGAACTCGGCGTCATAGGTATTCTGCGTCTGCTTGCCGAACGGGTCGGTGATCAGGTTGAGATTGTGGTTGCCATCATAGGTGTGGATTGCGGGACATCCTTTGAAATCATCAGGGAACTTGCCTTTGAAAGAATGATTGAACGAGGGCTTGACGATGCTCGATCCGGACGGGTCATTTCAGATGAAGAGATGTCACACCGGATTCGAACATGGCAAAGCTGAGGTGGGCCAGGGAAGCAGAACAATGGCTGAAAGATATTCATGACTACATTGCCGGCGACAATCCTGCTGCTGCCCACAAAGTCATCGCGGGCATCTACGACAAAGCGCAACTGCTGCGGGATTTCCCGGAGGTTGGCCAGAAGTACCGTTCAGAGCCGGAAGGCGATATCCGAATCCTGCTTTATTTCAGGTGGGTGACAAAGCTGGACTTCAGGATTTCTGGATCGTTGGTGATTATGGGAATATCCAGATGCTTTGCAGTGGCAGCAATAAGGCGGTCATGAAGTTCGGGGATATCGTTGATCTCGGAGGCGGCTTTCAAAATTTCCAAGCTGAGTGGCTCAAACTGGTAATTCTCACTTTGCATCAATTCTTCGGCCTGCAAAAGGTCCACATCGATTCTGTTCTTCTCAAAAAGATACATCACTTCCATTAACACGATGGCCGGGATGATGATCACATTTTTCCCTTGGTCGGCATCCAGAAAAGCCTGATGGCAGGAATTATTGATCACCTTTCTGCCCATCATGAACTTTACCAGTGCCTGTGTGTCTGTGACAAAACTATTCATTCCCGATTTCTCCTTCCAGGTGGTTCCAGCTCTCCTGTTTGAATTTCTTTAGCTCCCCGAAGTCAATATCGTAGTCTTTCAGGAGTCCTTGCAGCTTGATAATTTTCTTTTTGGTCGGCTGTTTTTTCTTGTGCTTCATGAAATCGATAAAATCGGCCACAGAACCCAATTCCGGTCCGGAAAGGCCACCAAGTTTGTTGTAAATTTCGTGTTTCTTTAATGCTGCTTCGTTCATAGGCTTCACCTCTTTTATGCCGCATTATGAACGCCTGTCGTTGTGGCAAGGCGTTGAAATTGGTTTTTTAAAATAAAGGCATCCAAAATTTCTTGATTGTTGCTTCGTCATGCTCTGATAATCGGTCGATCTCTTCAAGGCACCGCAACAAATCCCTATCCCCAATTTTTATGGCTGGCAAGTCATCACGCTCATCAAGAACAAGGTAATCGAGTGATATATTGAATATTTTTACTATCCGGATAATCACATCTGTTTTGGGAATGTGAAGGTTTCGTTCATATCCTGAAATTTGTTATTGGTGAACAGTAAGCTTGTTTGCCAGGTTGGGCTTGTGACCAACCACGTTCTTGCAGCAGTTGTTTCAATTTGTCTCCAATAGTCATCACCAATACTTCATTTTAGCCTATTTAAATGATTATGCGTATACTGAATAACTATTATAATCACCTTATTGATGCACAAGGTCAAGAATTTGATATTGACTTTATATGGATCACCAAAGGTATTTTATGGGCAAAGTTTAGTCCCACTTTTTTTAAAGAAGAGAAATGGGGGACGAAGAGAGATGGGGGACGAGAAATGGGGGACGTACCACGATAAAATTTCTGGGCTTGAGAGAAAACGGGGATAGACTTGTTACTTGTTACCTTGTCCTTGTTCTGGGTGAATTTGTTGGCCTAAATGGGGGCGCTGATTTTTATGCCACAAATATTAAAGATCTTCACCATGACAGGTGGGTGAACGTCAATAAATAAATATGTCCCCTTTTTTGAAATCGAAAAAAATACATTGACATTCGTACACTAATGTACGAAAATATATTTTATGAACGGAAACGAACTTCTCAAGAAAATAAAAAAATGGTCGAAAGATCAAGACGTAAACATTGAGATCGTCAAGGCCCATGGCAAAGGGAGTCATAGCACCTTGAGAGTTGGTCAAAACAAGACCACAATAAAAGACCTTAAGAAAGAGATAGGCCCAGGACTTTTAAACAAGATGCTAGCTCAATTAGGCATAAACAAGAAAGACATCTAAGGAGATGCGGTTATGAGATTTATATATCCGGCAACGATTACAAAAGAAGGTGGGTTTTTCACTGTATCATTTCGTGATGTTCCACACGCTCTTACTGATGGAGAAACATATGAAGAAGCATTGGAAGAAGCGGTAGATTGTCTCGGAGAGGCTTTGGCATCTTGTATTATTGACAATGAAATACTACCAAAACCAAGCAG
>JADGBM010000169.1 GCA_015231515.1 Desulfobulbaceae bacterium | reverse complement strand
TTAATAAACATGAGACCATGCTTTCACTCCCCGACAGGCAAGCGGGAAAGGATTATGAGATAAAGATTTCGGGCAACATTAAAGATGGTCGTAAGTTTGAAGGAGTTTCAAAAATAATGCTGACAACAGGCAAACCTAAGAAAAAACGCGTGGGCACAAAAGACGATGCCCACCCTACAGACTAATTGTTATTGGCCGTTGAAACACACGAAATGACTCGGTAAAACGGGTTTGTCCTTGGCCAATCTTCGTCGTAGTAAAACGTCCCCGCCGTATTCATGCCCCACCCTCCTTTCCGATAACTGCAAAAAAGTGTAGGGTGGGCACGTAGTCTGTGCCCACGTGGTTTGCTTCCATCCCTATAGCTAATTCATGGACTCGTAATGATGCAAACGATGATCGGTAAAATTAATTTTCGTATTTACCTGTATGTAATCCACATCTGTTTATTTAGTTTACTTTTCGCCATTCTGCCCTGTAAGGTTTCTGGTGAAATCCAATATCCATATAAAATATTGAATATTGAAAAGTCTAAAGCTGATTATCTGACTCCAGAAAATGCCTTTATATCACTCTGTTCAGCCCAGCAGAAACAGGACCTAGCTTGGTTTTTTGAAACTCTCACAAGCGATTCGGTTGCTTTTTACAAAGACATGTTCGCTCAAATTAATATGGATCTCCTTCGTATCTTTGATACTGTTGAGGATGGAGATATTACCTTTATTGTTGATAAGAAAGACTATAAAGACGGCGTTTTACTTATTGTTGAGACGCAAACTGAAGGCGGACAACTACTTAAGGGGCCAACTATGCTCGATAAAGAAAATGGTCTATGGAAATCGACAGTTCAATATCGAGATGATTCAGAAATGGAACAATATTTTGATGTGGTTGAACCTCCAGAACAGATCTCGCCATTTTCAGTCATGTTGTATCCCAACCAATGGGAAATAGAATTGGGTATGGTTAAAGACCGGATAGCCTCCGGCAAGGGTTCAACGGGGCAGGCTGAAAAAGAGACAATCGTCTGCGTACTGCAAAGTATTGCCGATAGTAATGGTGGTCTGATTTCGGTAGCTGAGATTATGAGCGACACGATTCGGCTCAATGAACAGGTTGCTATTGTCCCCTGGCCATCAAAAGGCGGCAAGCAAAAAGAGGTTGTTGTTTTGGCTGGGCCTGATGATTACCTGGCGGGCGAGTTTAACTCTTTAAACTCGTGGTGGAAAAAGGCAGGGATCACTTACAGTAAAACAAACCCGGTTATGTTAATGAAATTTAATAAACATGAGACCATGCTTTCACTCCCCGACAGGCAAGCGGGAAAGGAGTATGAGATAAAGATTTCCGGCAACATTAAAGATGGTCGTAAGTTTGAAGGAGTTTCAAAAATAATGCTGACAACTGGCAAACCTAAGAAAAAAAGCGTGGGCACAAAAGACGATGCCCACCCATCTCATGATGCAAACTCATGATTTGACAATATACGATTGGGGTTGTACAATTGTCTATAATTTACAACAAAGAGGGTATACTGTGGACATTGTGATTGATACATCAGCATTAATTGCGGTAATTGTTGACGAACCAGAACGAAATAAAATCATTGAGTTAACAACGGGAAACACATTAATCGGTCCGGGTTCTATCCCGTGGGAAATAGGTAACGCTTTTTCGGCCATGTTCAAGCGCCAACGGCTTACGTTGGATAACGCCCAAAATGGTTTGGCAATATTTGAAAGTATACCTTTGAGATATATCAAACCAGATTTTGTTAATTCTGTAACAATTTCAAAACAAACAAACATGTACGCCTATGATGCTTATTTTATTGATTGTGCGATCAGACAAAAAGCGCCTTTATTATCGTTAGACCGTAAGTTGATTATGGCTGCTAAAAGTTTAAACGTACAAACAATGGAGGTTTAAAATGCAAGTATATACATACTCAGAAGCACGACAAAAACTTGCCGTTATTCTTGTACAGGCTGAAAACACAGGGAAGGTTCTTATTCGTAGAAAAGATGGTAGAACCTTTGCCCTTACACCTGAAAAAATAGCCACTTCTCCCTTAGATGTGCCATCTATCAATTCTACAATTTCATCCAATGAAATTGTAGATATCATTCGTGAAGGCCGAGAAAGATAAAACAAACCCAGACACTACAAGAGAGGATTTTCCATCACAATCCCGGAATAAAACTGACCTGTGTTCAAATCTTCGGATAGGATACGACATCGCATTTTACCATTTCTGCAGCACCAACAATACACGCATCCCAAAAACCAATTGTATAGGAATTTTTAATTTCAACATATTGGACAACATATAAGCCACTATCCCAGTAAAATGCAGCCTGAAGCAACTACCATGGCAGAGCTAAAAACCCAAACCAGTATAACCATCCCCAAAAGAGGACGAATTTAAGGTGGCTGATACGACACGAGAACTCGACGTATATTCCACAAGGTACTGGTTGGCTATAACCCAACTACAAACGAGATTATTTCTGGAGAAAAGGACCTGCCGAATGATTTTGAACACTGGATAGTTAAATTTTCTGCCCGGGAAGACCAGAAAGATGCAGGCCCTACTGAATATGCATACTCTTCAATGGCCCGTTCTGCGGGGCTGGAGATGCCGAGAACACACCTTTTTGAAGCTGCCAATAACGATCGTTTTTTCGGTGTCAAACGTTTTGACCGTGAAAAAAATAATCGCCGCCGACATGTTCATTCCTTTGGAAACCTCATCCATACTGATTTCCGTATTCCAAGTTGTGATTATTCCGATCTTTTCAAAGCCACAAGTATTCTAACGAAAAATCATGAAGATATCGTCCGCCTCTTCAGGCAAATCAGATACTCGACGAGGTATCAACAAGCATTTCCAGTTGGAGAAAATTTGCTGTAGACGCCGGAGTCTCCGTTAAAAACACCCAGCAAATCTCAAAATATATCGTATAACTCTAAAAAAGGACTCCGGTTAACTACATCCCGGCAGTAGTTCCGGTTACAATCTTGCGCAATCTTTTTTTGTTCGTCCGGTATGCTCTAAACCGGAGGTAGCACCCTCAACGACAGGGGCATAAACTCCGACTCCGATCCATAAGTGCCCTGGGGGATTTCCTGGATCCCGGCTAACAACATACCGGGATGACGGCGGTGGATTACTTGCATCCACTTTTGCTTGCGTACTTATTAAGGCCATTTGTAGCAAAATAGTTACTGCAATTAACTAACCGGACACTACTGACGCCTAAAAACTCTGGCCAAATACTTGTATTTATCGACAGGCACCAACATGTAACCGTAACGAAAAAAATTAGACTTCCTCTCTCTTTTGAACAAGTTCAAGAGGAAATTGAAATACTAAAAATTATTCCCATCCAGGCCATTGACTATTTTCACGTCAAAACAGCCCTCGACATCCAACACGATAACATGATTTCATATTGGGACGCATTAATCATCGCTGCCGCCAATATCTCAAAATGCAAAACCCTGTTCAGTGAAGATTTTAATTCTGGCCAATCAATAACTGGTGTAAAAGTTATAAACCCATTTCAACCATTGACATATGGCCAACTATGGTGCATATAAATCTCAACAAGTCGATGCAAATCTAGCTAAGATTCGCGCGCTGGAAAGTGGCATAAACATCATTCACGCAACACCTGACAGTGCTAAAATTTTTGCCCGCCTGAAAAGCGGATTGGAAGCAAAAGGAACCCGGCATGATGATTTTGATCTTATCATCGCCTCATGTGCTCTCACCCGTGATTGTATCCTTGTCACCAAACAATTAGCAGACTCTTGGATAGTTCTTGATACCTCTAACAAAATTCCAACAATTCTCGAAGAGAAGGATCCATCGGCATGAAAAAACACAATAAGTATGCTCTTCTCGGCATAAAAGCCTTAAGAAGAGCCGCCGAAAAAGTTGCCGAAGACGCCAGAAAAAATAATTACAAAATACCGATATGGATAAATGGTAAAATCGAATATGAAATTCCAAACATAATTGCCGAGAATGCCGATAAGTCAATAGAACAAACCCAATGAACCAACTAACCAATTACCTAACCATCGACGTTGAAGAGCATTTTCAAATAGCAGCCTGCACATCTACAAACAAAAAATTCTGTGTTTTTCAGTGTGTTTCCGTGGCCAATAAACCTACACCCCAAACAAACAAAAAACGCCAAAAATCATTTCCCGATCCGGGCGTTTATCTTTATTAGTATTCTCAGTTCACCAACCAAATCACCATTTAACCACAGCACCCCCCTGGACACTTGACTATCGTTTCCACAATGCGTAAACTAGGAACAAGAAATACTAAAATAGAGGTCAACCATGAATAAAACCCGTCTAAACATCAGCCTTGATCAGGATCTTGCTGACTTCGCAAAAGTCTTTGCTGCAGAAAACAGAATTTCCGTTGCCGACATGGTCACCCAATATTTGTTGACCTTAAAAAGAAAGATTGAAGGCGAAAGCACAGAAAAGATTCTTTCGCACCCTGCCTTCAACAGTGCGATGAAAGAGGCCCAGGCTAAACTCCAAAAGGGAACCGCTGAGTGGCATTCCTATGATGAGGTTTTTGGTAACTGATGGATATTAAATTTGAAGCCGCATTCCTTAAAAGCCTCAAGAAGCATTCGTCAATAAAAAAACAAGTACAAAAAAAAGTCGATATGATTATCGACAACCCGTTAACTGTTGGGGAACCTCTCAAAGGAAATTGGCAAGGTTTCTACTCATGCCCCATTAAGCGAAACTTTATAATAGTATACCTTTACTGCGAAATTT
>JADGBM010000168.1 GCA_015231515.1 Desulfobulbaceae bacterium | reverse complement strand
GATTTCAACCTGAAACCTGAGGAGCTGGTTGCGTTTCTTGATGAATATATAATTAGGCAGCGTAAGGCTAAAGACGTTTTAGCTACCAAAATATGCACTCATTTTAATAAAATTCGTTTTTCAGCAAGGCCATATTCAAAGACGGCAATGATAAAATTGACGGAATCATAGGCACAATTTTCGATGTAAGCGAAATCGAAAATGCCCATGCCAAACTCAATGAAAAATCGAACGCCTTAAAACATGCCAACATGTCGTTGCGTATTTTGATCAAACAGTTGAGTGATGCTCAGACTGAAGAACGTAAAGGAAATATGCCTAACCTTAAAGAACTGGTTATGCCAAACAGCGACCAGCTCGAAGGCATCCTTGATAGCCCCACAGAACGGGCCTACCTGGAAAATATCATGCTCAACCTTAACCGAGTGACATCACCTTTTGCCAAGGAGCTTTCGCAGTTAAAATGCGGACTCAGCCCCAAAGAAATTCAGGTAGCCGATCTTATTCGAATTGGACTTTCCAATAAAGAATCTGCTATTCAAATGAATGTAACGAAGAGCACTGTTGAATTTCACCGGGATAACCTTCGCAAGAAACTCGGTCTCAAGCATAAGAAAAAGAACCTTCGTGCCTATCTTATGGCTATGGAAGCAAGGCATCAGAAAAAACAATAACCCTGGAGAGACTATGAAACCAATAAATATCCTCTTGTACGTCTGTGTTTTCACGCTGCTCACCACATCATGTGTTACCAACAAGGCTCAAACTGGGACTGCTGGGGGTGCTGCCGGAGGTGCAATAGTGGGGCAGGCCATTGGTCGAGATACCGAATCAACCCTTATCGGTGCTGCTGTAGGCGCCTTACTTGGTTACATGGTGGGGAACGAAATGGACAAAAACGATCGGGCCATGATGAATCAAGCCTACGAATCAAGCCCATCATTTAAGACTACTCAGTGGGTCAATCCGGATACCGGCAACACGTACAGCGTCACGCCAAAACCTGCCTACCAACAACCTAAAACAGGCTCTAATTGCCGTGAGGCTGAAATTTTAACCACCATTGGCGGCAAGGCAGAAAAGGCTGTAACAACAGCGTGTCGCATTGACGGGCGCTGGGTTATTCAGTAGCTACTGTAGCTGTTCCATATCCATGAACCAATTTACAATTCGGCGAGCCCTTGAGCATTTTTTACTGGAAGATCTTGGCAATGGAGATGTGACCAGCGAGGCTATCTTCAGTGCCAAGCAGACTGCTACAGCTGTATTTATTGCCAAAGAATCGTTACTCACGGCTGGGATTGCATCCTTTGCCTGCGATGTCTTCAAACTTGTAAACCCTGCTATTACCCTAGAACCGGTCCCTGACGGTCGGAAAGTTTCGAAAGGTGATACAATTCTTACTGCCAACGGGCCGGTTTTAGATCTACTCAAAGCCGAACGAGTAGCCTTAAACCTGACCCAGCGACTTTGCGGTATCGCCACCCTAACCTCCGAGTTTGTTGAACAGGTTGCCTTACTTCCGGTAAAAATCGTCGATACACGAAAGACAACACCAGGCCTGCGACTCTTTGAGAAATATGCGGTTCGGGTTGGAGGCGGATACAACCACCGCTTCAACTTAAGCGACGGGATACTTATCAAAGACAATCATATTGCCGCGGCAGGTTCAATCACCAAGGCGATAAATCGAGTTCGTAACAATGCTCCGCACACTATACGTATTGAAGTTGAGGCTGAAACCGTTGCTCAGGTTGAAGAGTGCCTTGAATGCACTGTTGATGCGATACTTCTCGACAATATGGACTGCGAAACCATGCGCAAGGCGGTTTCAATCAACAAAGGAAGGGTTCTGCTGGAGGCATCAGGTGGCATGAATCTCGAAAATGTACGAAAGGTTGCTGAGACTGGCGTCAACCTGATTTCAGTTGGCGCTTTGACCCACTCAGCCACGGCCTGTGATATCAGCATGAGAATGGTGTGAGAAGTTGATGCCTATATGCTGGTTCAAAAGATGAACGTCCAACATTGAACATTCAACACCGAATTTTGAACTTGAAAATCCGCATACTATCAAGTTAGCAGTCATAGTCTGATTGAACCTATACCATTCTCGCCACACCCCACAACCAAACTGCTATTACCCCTGCTTTGAATAATACCCAACAATATGTTCGACAAGATTTTCAATTGTATACGAGTCTAGTGGCTGAACGTCTACCTGAACACCTCTATCAGTAATAACATTTCCGGTGATAGGGCCAATCGAGGCGATATCAACCCCGCCGAGCAGTTCTCGTAACTCCATATCATCTTTCGGGTTCAGCATAAACATGAAATTAGTGAATGTCGATGAACTGGTGTAGGTGACCATATCAACACTATGATCAAGAAAATACTGGCGAAGCTCTTCCTCATGACCCAGAGGACGGACATTCTGGTAGACTGGGGCGATATCGACATGACCTCCCGCCTCACGCAAGGTGTCAGGCAAGACCTCACTGGCCTTTAAGGCCCTGGGCAACAAAAACCGTTTGCCGCCCTCACCTAGTTTAATCAATGCCTCAGCAAGTCCCTTACCGGTATATTCACTGTCAGGCAGAAGATCGGCGCGAAGCCCATATTTTTGCAGCTCGTTACTCGTTGCACTGCCAACCGCCGCAATTTTTATCCCGTGTAAAGCCCTGGAATCGAGCCCTTGAGAGATAAGCCGCCCAAAGAAATATTGAATAGCATTTAAACTTGTAAATAACAGCCAGTCGTAGCTGTCGATTGAACCAAAAGCGGTATCAAGAGCATCCCAGGACGGGGGGGGAGCCAGGGAGATGGTTGCAAACTCGATACAGTCAGCACCGAGTTCTTCAAGTGAGGCAACCAGTTCGCTGGCCTGTTCGCGGGTACGAGTAACCATTATCCGCTTGCCCAGTAACGGCTTATGCTCAAACCAGTTCATTTTCTCCCGCAAGCTGACAACTTCGCCGACAACAATAACAGCCGGTGGCAAGATTCCAGCCTTTTCAACCACCTCTTTTATAGTTTCCAGGGTACCAGTCACCGTCCGATGCTCAGGGGTAGACGCCCAGCGAATTACGGCAACTGGAGTTTTTGGATCACGCCCAAAATGCACGAGCCTATCAACAATATTGGGCAGATTTTTTATGCCCATGTAAAAAACTATGGTACCGATACCAGTGGCAATTTTCTCCCAGTCGATATTACTATCTTTTTTATCCGGAGCTTCATGCCCGGTCACAAAGGCAACAGTGGCTGTATAATCCCGGTGGGTAATAGGGATCCCGGCATAGGTTGCCGCAGCCGTTGCAGCAGTCACCCCCGGCACAATTTCAAAGGGTATTCCCGCCTTGTAAATCTCCTCAATCTCTTCACCGCCACGACCAAAGATAAACGGATCTCCACCTTTAAGACGGACAATTCTCTTCCCTTCTTTAGCCTTATCAACAAGTATCTGGTTAATCTCTTCCTGAGTCTGGGCGTGAATGCCACCACCCTTTTTGCCCACATAGATAAACTCAGCATCGGCAGGAACATGTTTTAAGAATTTTTTATTAGCAAGATAGTCATAAACAACAACCTCAGCCTTTTCTAAAAGTGCTTTACCCTTTACGGTAATCAAGCCTGGATCACCAGGACCTGCGCCCACCAGATACACCTTTCCGGTCTTACTCTTTTTCTCTTTCATTCTCAAATATCCAAGTTACAAACAATCAGTAGTTAGGCAATTTCTGATTGATACACTTCTTCCAAAATGGCGCGACCGCCAAGATCAAGAATTTCTTCAGCGAGCGCACGCCCAATGGCTACAGCTTGGTCAGCTGCACCCGTTGAGGTTTTCTTAATAATCTCTTTACCGTCAATCGAAGCTACAAGGCCAGTCAAGGTAATTTCATCGCCATTCACCTGACAGAAACCAGCTATTGGCACCTGACAGCCACCTTCAAGCCTCAACAAGAATGCGCGTTCGGCAGTCACAGCAACAGTAGTGTCCCTATGATCCAGAAACATAAGGCCTTCAAGAAGCTCTTTATCGGCAGTACGAAGCTCAATACCAACAGCGCCCTGGCCGACCGCGGGAAGCATCTCTGTTGGCTCAAAATAACTGCTTGCCCGATCAAGCTTTAATCGGTTCAAGCCGGCGGCAGCCAGAATAATGGCATCATACTGACCTTCATCAAGTTTTTTAAGACGGGTATCAAGGTTGCCGCGCAGATCTTCGATAACTAAATCAGGCCGCATAACCGCCAGCTGAGACCGTCGTCTCAAACTGCTGGTACCAACCTTTGCACCCTGGGGCAGTTCCGCCAATGTTTTATAGTTATTGGATATAAAGGCATCACGTGGATCCTGACGCTTAGTGATAATACCGATATGAAGCCCTTCTGGCAGTTCAGCCGGAACATCTTTCATAGAATGAACCGCAATATCGGCATCATGGTTCAACATGGCGTCTTCAAGCTCTTTAACAAAGAGTCCCTTACCTCCGACCTTGGCAAGCGGCACATCAAGTATTTTGTCTCCTTTAGTTAAAAGCTTTACGAGGTCCACTTTAACATCAGTATGGTACGCTTCTATTTCAGCTTTAATTCCAGTACTTTGGGCAAGTGCCAAAAGGCTCTTTCGGGTGCCAATTTTGATGTGCTTCTGCATAATGACTTCCTTAAGTTAGTTATATGGTTATTATGATTGATAAATTATTTGATTGGCCGTAAATATTCGGTTTGCCCTGAAAGGGCCAGAACATACCAGCCCAGGGCAACGCCCTGGGGACTGGAATAGTACAGACAGCCCTGAAAGGGCGTGACATCTAAGCTGACCCTGCCGGTTTTAAGCC
>JADGBM010000167.1 GCA_015231515.1 Desulfobulbaceae bacterium | reverse complement strand
TGGGTCTTTCAAATCAGGAGATGCCTGATAGTAAAGGGTTATAGATAAATGCATTACGGTTTTCTAAAAAAAATACCCAATTTTCAGGGTAATTTCCGGAATGGTGCTGATGGCAATGAGCTGAGGCGTTGTGTCAGGTTGAGCGGGCAATAGACCTGGCTTTTAAAGAAACGGTTCAATTTTACAAGTAACCTTTCCATGGCACAAAGCTCCTCTCCATCCCGGTTGAGGGTGATTTTTCTTCCTCCAACCGGGATGTTAAAAATTCATGGGGGCAGGTCAGAAGAGTTCAGTGGCGGCAATGCAAACATAACCCGCCGACACCAGGGTGGACTTTTTCTGAGCTGCCACAATGAGGGAGCCCCTGGCCAGATGGTTGGCTTTTCTGAAGAGACCGCGGGATCCCTGATGGATGGCGGTGACGGCTGCCGGTTCAAAGGGTGAGAGGGCCGTGGACATGCCTGGCCGTGGCAGATATTCGAATTTATGGTTATACGGTTGTTCTATAGACCTCCAGAAAAATATTCCAGCACATCAATTCTTAAGTGCAGCCACAGGGGGCTTGCCCCTACAGTACGGCTGTCAATTTAATATCTGGAAAACTATATAGACTTCCAGAAAAATCTTTGAGCATATCCATTCCCAGGGGCAGCCACAGGGGCTGCCCCTGCAGTACGGTTGCCAATTTCATTATCTGGAAAGCTATATCGGCTCCCGATGATCCGGGCGATGATGTTTTTCTCCTTAATTTCTATCAGAATAATACCATTTAATGGTATTATTATTTATAATTTTTTTATCAATTATTCAACATTAATCGGTATTCGTCAAACCCATCAGGAGGTTTCCAATCTGCCACGATCTAAATTCGTTTGCCGGCAATTTTATAAACCAGATTCCTTTCCCGTTTGCCTACAGCCACAACAGAGACAATTAAATCGTTGTCTCTAACCTGATAGACCAAACGGAATCCTGCCCGGTTCAATTTTATTTTATAGCAGTCCTTCATTCCACTGAGCCGAGAGCTTTCTACGCGTGGCTGCTGAATTCGTTCTTTTAACTTTTTAGCAAATATAATACGGACAGTTGAATCCAGGTTGTCCCATTCTTTTTTTGCCTCTTCCTTGAAAACCAACCTATAAGTAGTCATCAATATTGACTTCAATTTCTGGCTGATCTTGTCGAGCCTCAGCAATTGCTGCAAGTTCCATGTCTTCAAGCTTGTCCATCAACAATTCGAACGCTTTTGCCGGGATCGCATAAAAAACAGGTTCATTGCGGTTCAGAATAGCGACAGGCGCACCATCACCTTGATTTACAACGGCCATCGGATTCTTTTTAAGTTCAGATATCCCGGCGGTGACATCTGCCAGGATTGGATGCGTAATCGTCATATGAATATCTTCCCTTCAAATTTCATAAAAGACCAATTAAAGACATCTTTAAATGATCTAATCATAAATCATATTAAGGCAGGCACTTGTGTCGTAACCCGCAACTACGCATTTGCAGCCAGCCTGCTGAATTTAACGAGCCTCTCCCACAAAGAAATTTCACCTTGCAGAACTCTCACTCATATAAACCGGATATCTCAAAAACATTTTTTTATCGGAATCAAGCCTTGCAACTTTTTTCCCAGGCCGTAAGCTGTTTGCTGATGCTTTCAATTTTTTCATTGGCTGATGCAGACTGTTGCAGGGGGAAGTGTTTCAAATCCACAGAAAGCCGCAACAGCAGCCGTACCACCTCAATATTTTCACGGGCTGTTGCCAGAGGTCCTTTTTTTCTGTCCGGCAGTTGGCCCTGTAAACATTGGTGATCAGTGCGACCAGTTCATTTTTCATGGACTCCCCCAAGGTATATTTGTCAATGGCTGCAAGATTGTAGCAGTCAAATTCTTTCCAGACACCTGGAGCCACATAGGCACCGCAGGTAGCCGGCTCATCTTGGTTACCTATTAATGGAGGCGGGGGTTAAGGTGATCTCCTGATCATCCAGCATCACCTGTCCCTGGTAAATACTCAAGGTCAACGGTGCCCTGTCTGAAAATGTGATGGTCTGGGGACCTTTTGTTGCTGGAATTTTCAAAACAGTCTCATCAGACCCTTCAAAGGTAACAACAGCTCCTGACCTGGAAACAGTGAACAAATCCGAGATGGACTGAATCTCTATGGTGTTTTGTCCCAAAAAATTGATCAATTCAGCCTTAGCTCCGCTTTCAAGGATGATCTCATTGGGAGTTGATGTACCATAAACCTTTTCATCGCTGCCTGATGTAATGGTTCTGTTGGGAGTGGTTCTGGTGAGGATAAAAGCTGTTTGTAATGTCGTACCGGTTTGACTAATGTTATAGGGGTAACCCGCTATAGTCCCTGAGCCGCTCCTGGCAGAGCCGGTATTGGGATTTACCGATACGGTAACACTCCGGCTGCCGGTCCCACTGGTTGGGGATATACTCACCCAGGAAAGGTTTTCAGAGGTGGTCCAGGAACAGCTTGAGCTGGAAGCTGTTACTGAAACCGATTTGCTTCCACCACCAGACGTAAAACTGCCGCTGGAAGGGGAGATGCTGTATGTGCAAGGAGCAGGGTTAAGCCATTGAGAAAGGTTCCCTGCCGAATAAGCAGCACCGAATTTGCTGTATTTGTCTGTGCCTCCACATGGACCACCACTCCCTCCAAACAAAACTCCCACAAGGTAACTATAATTTTGAAAAATCCCGGAACCACTACTACCTCCTTCAGTCCCCCCGTCTGACCAGACGACTTCAAGAAAACTGCCGGTCGAGGATGGGTTGCAATTAAAAGAATCACCATATGTATCATAACACTGATAATACCCCCCTTGATCGCCAAAAGATATTTTTTTCCAATCTCCGGCTGGATGGTGAATACCGGTAACAGTACCTGGTTCAATTGAAGCATTCCAACCTGAATAAAACACCCCTGCAGGGGGTGAATTATTCAATTCTAAAAAAGAGACATCTTGATTACTATCCAGGCTACTCGTTGTCCTGCCTTTGGTCCAGAGGAGTGTTGCACCGCCAGATTTAATAGAATAATTTGCATTCCTTGTTGAAGCGTTACACCAAGCAGATTCGAAAAACCAGTGGGTTTCCAAGGAAGATGCAACCGTTTGAGTGCTTATACAGTGATTAGCTGTAATAAAATAAGGTTTATCTGTGTTAGGATCTGTGTCGTTGAGCAGGGTTCCAGTACAGAGATAAGAATATCCAGATTGAGTGTAAACCATTTTTGCCACGGCTTTTCTCATACTCTGCCAACTGGAATAGCAGGTCGCATCATTATGGCAGGGGTCACTATCACCATAACTTTTCATTATTGAAGATTCGCTATTGGAAATGAATGGCGAAGCAAAGATATGTGACAGAAAAGGGATGGCCATCTCAACATTTTCTGGCTCAATGTCCGGGGGGATATAAATTTCTATTCCAATATTATCTCCTGGAACGGTTGGAGACCAGTAAGTCTGAGAATCTGGATGATCAGGGTCTGCTGTCTTGTTAACTTGTAATAAAAAATTGATTTGTTCTCCGGTAACCAGAACGGGAAAAAGATCGCTTGTTTCATTTTCAAGCTCAAAAAAACGAAACTCTGTTTCTTGGGGCAATTTGTTTACGATTATGCCAACCCTTAATGCTTTGGCTCCTGGTGAAGAAATAATAATTGTTGCGGAATACCCTCCATCTTGTATTTTATACCAATTCAATAACTGCTTAAAGAGGCTGAGTTCAGATAAAGATTCTATTTGTCTGGCAAAACCAATTTGATTTGGTACTGAATCATCAGACATGGCCGCACGCTGGGATTTCAGAGTATCTTGAGCTATTTCAATAACGGGAGCATTTCTGATTTCTTGAGGTGATTTTAATTCTTGTTCAAGAGAATCAATCCCCCTATCCTCACCACGGTATACCTCGCCCATTACGCTGACACTATCTGAAGAAAAAACAGGATTGCAAGGAATGAAAATAAAAATGCCCATTATGACTAAAATATAAAGACGATTAATTATCATAGAAAAAATCGGCATCCTTCATTTTCCAGTTTACACTTTTCCGATGGATTATCTAATCCCATACTCCCCCTCTCCTTCAAGGAGAAGGGGCCGGGGGTTGAGGTGTCATGATAAGTGTAAACTACTTTTAATCTGATATGAAGGATGCCATATTTCCATTTATTTTTTTCCATAGATGTCAGGCTCATTTTTTTTGACGGCAGATGTAATGATCCTGGGGACAGGCTTTGAATTAAGATCCAGTATGCGAAGGGCACCTTTGATAATATTGGGATCCTGGGAAAAAATGATCATGGTATGTCCATCCTTAGAAAGGGAGTATAAAAGGTTATAAATTACCGCACCCCCCCGGGCATCAAGACCCTCGGTGGGCTCATCCAGAATTAGAAGCCTTCCGCCTGCGGCAAGGGTTCTTGCCACGGCAATCCTCTTTCTGTCTCCCATGGACAGGTGACGGCTGGAAAGCGTCAGGGGCATATCCAGACCCATGGAACTCTTATCTATAAAAGGGGCGAGACCGGCATCGGTTATAATTTTGTTCAAAGCGGCCATGTCAATATCAGGGTTGGCAGCCACAATGTTCTCCCGGATGCTGCCGGGCATAAACTCCGGCTCCTGGGGCAGTATGCCAACGTTGGATCGCCACCAGGACGGCGATACCTGTCTTAGATCAACTCCGTCTGCAAGTATCTGGCCCCGGTCTGGCTCCAGAAGACCGGATAAAAGACGGGCCAGGGTGGTTTTACCGGTACCGTTTTCGCCCGTCACCACCAGCACGGAACCAGGATTGACATCAATGGTGAGGGACTCAAAAAGCGGTTGAT
>JADGBM010000166.1 GCA_015231515.1 Desulfobulbaceae bacterium | reverse complement strand
TAATGATGGTGGCGGACTGGTCTGGACTGGTGAGAGTGCCGACCTTGGCCTTCATGGTCGCCAGCCTGCTGCCTTGACAGAGAAGATAGTCCGCCGTGGCTGGTTGTTCCTCAGAGGCCTGGAGCATCGGCCAATCGTGGCGATCAAGGAGGCCGTGGCAATCAGCCAAACTGGTTCTGCCGTCGAGCAGACTTGCCAGCACGCCTCGCCACGCCGTCGCTTCACCCAACCAGGGCCGGACATCATACAGGCTGCCCGGTCTGGCCATGGCTTCCATCAAGGCACGGAAGATACGTTGCTGGTTGGCGGGCTGCCAGATAGCATCAATTTCCATCGCTTTCCCCCACGTCATCGAGCAGGGAAAAATCGACCCTGGTTGTAGCCAGCATACCCCGTCTTTTTTGCTCTTCGGCCTGGCACCGTTGCCACCCCTGGCGGACAAGGGCACTGACAATCTCATGGCCGATCAACTTCCCGGCCAGGATACCATCACAGATGGCAAGAACTCTGGCAAGGTCAAGATTGTCGGCCATGATCTGGGCCGCACCTTGGGCCGTGCTGCCGTCCGGATCACGGATCTCAAGCCAGGTCGTGGTCAACGGAATTTCACCCAGATAAAAAGACTCCCCGCCCGCACTTTCCCGAATCTTGAGCATGGCCAGCCCCGACTGGGGCAAGGAACGTGGCGTGATATGCCACTCCTCGGTGAGGGCGGCGACCTGGGCCGTCAACTTTTCTGGCTCCAGGGCGCTCAGGGCACGGAGCCACTGACCGCGAGTAACTTCAGTAGTTTGATAAATAGAACTCATAGTTTCCCCTACATTGCACTTGACCGCAGGCGCTGGGACAAGAACTCCAGCAGCATGACGGTTATAAAAATGACCAAAAGAATGGTGGCGACATGGGAGTAATCAAAGAGATCCCAGCGGCCTTTAAGCTCCATGCCGATACCGCCGGCACCGACGATACCAAGCACCGAGGCGGTGCGGATATTACGCTCAAAGACATACTGGACATAGGCCATATACTGCGGCAAGACCTGAGGAAAAACAGCAAAACGCAGAACCTTGAGGCGTCCGGCTCCGCCGGAACGGAGGGCTTCCTGGGGGCCGGGAGGGGCATTTTCAATCTCATCGGCAAAGAACTTGCCAAGCACGCCACTGGTGTGCATGGCAAGGGCAAAGATCCCGGCAATGGGACCAAAGCCGTACATTAAAACAAAGAACAAGGCCAGGATCAACTCCGGCATGGAACGATGAAAGCCAAGGAGTCCCCGGGCGCCCGTGTAGACCGCCTTGTTGGGTGTATAGTTGCGGGCGCTCAAGATACCGAGGGGTAGAGAGATCATGATGGAAAATATGGTGCCCCAGAGGGCCATCTCGACGGTTTCCCACATTTTCCACAGCACCCTGATCAGATAACCGAAAGGATGAACCAGGTACTGGGTCTGAATTTCGGTGTAACTATCGGTCATCAGATCATACTCCCGCTCGGCCACTGTTTCCAGATGGGTAAAGATCGGCAGATTTGCAGGATCAAAATCGTCCAAACGCCTGGTGTCGGTGCGGCTTTCCAGAACAAAAGGAAATGCCTTCCTGATAAAGCCGGTGGCACCGGATACCACCTTGGAATCTCCAAGCCCAAGGATGGCGCCTACAGCCTCTATATTTTCCAGTGTGGCCCGATCCATCTCGGTATTACGGGCAGACCAGGAGATAAAAAGAACGATGATTAAGAGAACACCGATCAGTTTGGGGGTGATGGCCCGCTGCAACTCCCAGCTATCGGAGTTGTAGCGCTCCGTGGGTTGATTCATGAACGGTTCTCGCACAATACTCATCATCCACCTCAGGCAGCCTGCATGGCCACAGCAAATTGTTGTTCGTCAAGAAATGATGGCAGTGTTGCATCTCCCCCACCGTCTTCCTCAATAAAGGGAACATTCCCCGGCCCATAGAGCTCTTCAAGAACCTGCGGCGTCACATCTTCTGGCCGACCGTCATAGACCAGGCATCCCTGACGCAGACCGATGATCCGGTCCGCAAACTCCAGGGCATAATCCACCTGATGGAGGCTGCATAACACCGTGGTCTGACGCTGCTGGGCTGTTTGCTTGAGAAGATTGAGTACATTCCTGCTGATTGTCGGGTCCAGGCTGGCCACTGGCTCATCAGCCAGGACTATACTCGGCTGCGACATAAAGGCGCGGGCAATGGCCACCCGTTGTTGCTGACCACCGGAGAGGGCCATGGCCCGCCGGTGGAGATGCTTTTCTTCCAACTCCACCTCTTCAAGGAGGCGACAGGCCCGACGCTGATTTTTTTCGGGGAAAAGCATGAAAAGACTACGCCACAAAGAGGTCTCGGGCAGCGCTCCGGTTAAGACATTGTTAAGGACGGAGAGCCTTGGTACCAGATGCAACTGCTGATGGATCATGCTCACTCGCTGTTGCAGTCTTTTCAGGTTGCTGCGCTCGACCTTTTCACCCCAGAGGACAACCTCGCCTTGGCAGGGAAGAACCATGCCGTTTATCATGCCCATAAGGGTGGATTTACCGGCCCCTGATGGGCCAAGGAGAACACAAAATTCACCTTTTTTAATGTCCAGGGAAAGATTATCAATGGCTCGGGTGCCGTCTGGATAGACGCGGGACACCTTCTCTAATTTCAACATGGGAGCTATCTCCTTTGGGAATATGAACGAGGCTGCAGCAAATCATTTTCGCTGCAGGCTCGCTCTTTTAAAGTAAGCAATTAGCGCTGGGACGCTTTTTCAACAATGGCTTCCTTGACCTGGTCGGTCACTGCGCCCAGTTTTTCTAGGGCAGCCAGCATCTGCTCGACAGGGTATTCGGCGTCATAACGATCAACCTTTTTACCGCCGTAGCCGCGAATCTTTTCGGGATCCACCTTGGTGTGAATAGTGTTGAATATCTCTTTACGTTTTGCTTTCAGCTGCGGACTGAGATTGGTGTTCATGGCCATGGGTGGATTGGGGATCGGCTCAGATTTGGCGAGCACCTTGTACTCTTTAGGGTCAAGGATGTTATTTTTAACCGCCTTCTCATAAGAGTTAAAAGAGGCGGCACAGGCATCCACCCGGCCCTCTTTCATGGCGGCAATCGAGCTTGAGTGAGAGCCGGCCATAACAATTTTGCTCAGATCTTTGGCCGGATCGACACCGGAGGCGATAAGCATGGCCACCGGATAATTGAATGAGCTTGTTGATTGGACGTCACCCAAGGCCAGAGAATGGTTCTTGAGATCGGCAAGGCTGTTTAAACCACTGTCCTTACGGGTATAAATACCGGAGTAGTAAACAGATTCGCCTTTTGTCACATCCAAAGACAGCAGTTCGGCACCGCAAAGCTTGTGGGCCTCGCCAAAGGACACAGCACCATACCAGGCAATCTCGACCTGATCATTGCACATAGCCTCGATGACTGCGCCATATGAGCTCCCCGCCCGGATATCGAAGTGGATGCCGTAATTTTTGGTGATGCCCTCAAAAACAGGACGGTAATCCTCGGTGACGTCGCTGGAGCCGCCATCGGCTGGAATCAGCATGACCCGCAGAGGGTTATTTTTGCTGCCATCGGCCAGGCCGCTGGCAAAGGTTGTTGCTGCGCTAAAAAGCAGAATGGTGAGGGTTAAAAGCGTTTTTAGTTTCATGATTTGTCTCCTTGGGTTTTTTTAAAACAGGTTTGGTTTCTTATTGTTTATGATTCAATTGAAAGCTGGGCGGCATCTCCGCGAAAACGCGTTACGACATACTCAACTGGTTCACCAGTTGAGGAGTTGATATTGAGGCTTTTGACACGTAAAATCGGAGTGTTTTTATTGATTTGCAGGAGTTCTGCATCATCAGATTGTGGTATAACCGCTGTGACAAGGGTAAGCGCACGGCGGAGATTTATGTTGTAATGCTGATATATAAAGTCGTGAAGTGAACCTTCTTTGTATTTCTTTAAAAGGCTGTGAAACTCAATATAGCTAAAAAAATGGGAAACTATGCAGAACGGCAGGCCATCAACCTTCCGCAATGTTTCAATATAAATTACCGGCGTATTCTCTTTAACACCAAGTTTTTCCGCAACTTCTTCTGAAGCAGGGATACCGATCTGGCGCAACACACTGCTATTAGCGCGCCGCCCCTGAGATTCCAAATTTTCCGTAAAACGGGTCGTACTCTTGATGTCATAGTCAACAACAGCACCAACAACGAACGTCCCTTTACCGCGGATCCTGTTCACTAAACCATCATTTTCAAGCTCATCAACCGCACGACGGAGAGTTTGTCTGTTTATCTTGAATCTGCTGGCAAGTTCCTTTTCAGGAGGTAATGCAGCACCTGTTGAGTAAATTTCACGAATTTCAGAATTGAGGACACTGCTTACCTGCCGATAAACAGGAATGTTACCGTTGCTCTTATCGATTTTGTTCATAGAGACCTCCTTGGTTGTTTAGATGTCTCTATTATTCCTTCTTTTTATTAGGCTGAAGTTAAATGAGCGTTAAAAAAAGATTAATACTTTTATTAAGATGTCTAGATAACTATAGAAGGGGTGGCAAGCTATGACTTTCACGGCACTTCTTCTGTGTGGCGATCGACCTATTCGCCGGACACAGCGACCCAAAGGTATGGCGGTTGTCAGTGCTGTGCCCAACGAGTTTCACTAGATAGGAGCCAGGATGGTGGCCGACATCCTGGAGCTTGATGGCTGGGGACCTGCTATAAAGCTGCTAATTGGCAATTATTTTGTAAAGAAATCAGCCAAAACGACCAGTGATATAATCCTCTGTCAGTTCGTGGCGGGGAGTGGTGAACAGTCTTTCCGTATAGCCAACCTCAATTAAATTACCAATATAAAAATAGG
>JADGBM010000165.1 GCA_015231515.1 Desulfobulbaceae bacterium | reverse complement strand
ATAGATGACGATTGGGCAACCGTGTCAATGAGTCATGCAAAGCCAGCTTGATAATTTGTTTTTCTGCTTGCTTCATCTCTGTGATGTCGCGTGCTGCGGCAAACACACCCTGCAGCCTTCTGTCCCGCTGCATTAGTGCAGGCACATCAGGCTCTGGAAGAAGCTCGTAATGCGGGCAAAGACAGGGATTGTCCCGAAGAGTTCAACGAAGCAAAAGCGATGGTTGATAAAGCGTATCAGATTTATGACCCTTGTAAAAGGCAACCGGCTATTGATATGGCTGAATCTGCGATCCTCAAAATTAATGCTCTCTGTTCGGAAAAAAGAACCAGCCAAGTTTACTATGAGCCTAAGATAATCACCACAACAGACGGATCTAATATCACTGTTATTGCTTTTGAAGACATACATTTTAATTTCGACAAGTCAACACTTACTCCTGAAGCAAAGACTATATTACAAAGAAACATCCAGACGCTGAAGGATAATCCTCAGTCTGAAGTCAGGATTGCAGGCTATACCTCTGCTTCTGGCAGTTATGAATACAACCAGGCGTTAAGTGAAAGAAGGGCAACTGCTGTAAGGCAATACCTTATTAACGAAGGTATCATTACGCCGGACAGGCTTACCAAAATCGGCTATGGTGAGGCGAACCCGGCAGTTTACGAACCTGCACCTCAAGAGATTTACTCCGAAGCAGCAAGGGCAAACATGAGAGTTCTTTTTGAAATTATTGTAAGATAGTTAAATTATCGTACGGTAGTTAAATTATCGTACGGTAGTTAAATTATCGTACGGTAGTTAAATTATTCTACAGTAAAAACATTATCGTACGGTAGAAACATTAGGGTTATACGGGTGGCGGGTGGCTCAGCAAGATGTTTTACTTCAATTGAACCACCCTACTTGAAAGCAATAAACACTCATGTCTGGATTTTTGCTCTCTCAGGATCATAAAAATGACAATGTATTTTCACGGTAATGCAAGGGCACAACCCCTTGAGTACCAGAAAAGATTTATATTAGCATCAGGTCATATATAACCTGATAAAAAGGAGAAAAGTTTTCATGAGTAAAGCGGATTTTATCAGGCATTTGTTCACAGGACTTTTTCTAATTGCGTTTGTTACAGGCTGTTATGGAACACATAGCCGGACAAGCACAGGGGAATATACAGATGATGCTTCGATTTCCAACGAGGTCAGGACAGGATTGCTTGATGATCCTGCAATGAGGGGGTTTCAGATCAAAGTCGAATCTTTCAAGGGGTTCGTACAGTTGAGCGGCTTCGTGGATTCAGCTCAGACCTCTGGCAGAGCTACTGAAATAGCAAACTCGGTGAGAGGAGTGAAATATGTCAAAAACGATATTGTGATTAAAAAAAACATTAAAGAGTAAGACAAAATGAGAACGAGCATAATTAATTCCATATGCTCATGCAGGGAATCATAGGCTTTAGCCTTTCTCTACCTTTACCCATTATATTTGCAGCACCGCCTGAACTGATAGTATTGCCAGGGACAAATATTTACGTCGATCCTGACGTGAATGCGGAGATATATTTCTACAGTGGCTATGATCGGGACAGAAGGCTGCAGGGTGTGTTTGCCGCAGCACGCGACATCACAGAGATGAAGCAAGCAGAAAAGCAAATCTGATATGGCGATGTATAAAGCCAAAGAGTCCGGTCGCAATTTGATTCAGTTTTACGAATTGAAAGCATCAGAGGCATAGCGGTCAAGTCATCAAAAATGGTTTGAATAGTCGGAGATCAATGAATCTCCCCACCGCAAGAGGCGGAGTATGAACCCAAGCTTCGCAATCAAAAGATGGAGAAGAAATGAACATACTCAGAACAGTCATGATCGCGATCCCTGAAAAACGTAAAGAGGTTTTGCAAACGATTCTTTCTCTTGTTGAGTTGCAGGGAAAAGATAACGGGTGTCTGAGCTATGGTGTTTATTCTGATATCAAAGACGAAGATTTTTTCAATCTAATTTCCGAATGGGAAAACCGCCGTAATCTTGAGCATTATATTATGTCTTTCAAATTCAAAGTGTTACTTGGCACAAAGAGCCTCTTACG
This sequence comes from Desulfobulbaceae bacterium, assembly GCA_015231515.1. Lineage (NCBI taxonomy): Bacteria > Pseudomonadati > Thermodesulfobacteriota > Desulfobulbia > Desulfobulbales > Desulfobulbaceae > Desulfobulbaceae bacterium. The sequence goes on along the minus strand of JADGBM010000165.1, from coordinate 2,805 downwards.
CGAACCTATAACGATGAAAATATTTAAGGTCTCGGACTCTGAAGGGATAGACGTTATCAATTCAGCAAGAAAAAAAATGAAGCTGATTTATCCTGTATTAACGCGGAATGTATTAACGCGGAATGTATTAACGCGGAAAGGAGCCTGATTCTATGAATATTCTTCTTATTTACCCAACATTTCCAGATACATTCTGGTCTTTTACGTATGCTTTAAGTTTTATCGGAAAAAAAGCGGCATTTCCGCCCCTTGGGCTGCTTACTGTAGCGAGTCTGTTGCCTGATGAATGGTCAAAGCGTCTTGTGGACGTGAATGTTGACAGTCTTACGGATAAAGACCTTTTATGGGCAGATATGGCATTTGTTGGAGGCATGGCGGTTCAGCGCAGATCGGCTGAACTAATTATCGACCGTTGCATTGCCTTGAATTTAAAAGTTGTTGCCGGAGGACCTCTTTTTACCTCTGAACCCGATAAATTCAAGAATGTGGATCATCTTGTGCTTGACGAAGCCGAACTGACACTCCCAGTTTTTCTGGCTGATCTGCAAAACGGACAGCCCAAAAAGATTTACAGGGCATCTGGTTTCTGTGATCTTCACACCACGCCACCCCCCTCATGGGAACTTGTAAAAACCAAACGATATGCATCCATGAACATTCAGTTTTCCAGAGGGTGCCCGTTTAACTGCGACTTCTGCAATGTCACTTCTCTATTCGGTCACAGGCCTCGTATAAAAACACCGCAACAGGTTATCGAGGATCTGGATCGTATTTATGCTTCTGGCTGGCGAAGCAGTATATTTTTTGTTGACGACAATTTTATTGGAAATAAAAAATACCTTAAAACAGACCTGCTTCCTGCCATGATTGAGTGGCGAAAAGATAAAAAAGGGTGTGTTTTTTTTACAGAGGCATCAATCAATCTTGCCGATGATCCTGAACTTTTGGAGATGATGGTAAAAGCCGGCTTTGATTCTGTTTTTATCGGTATTGAGTCCCCGGATGAGGTAAGTCTGACAGAGTGTCATAAAACCCAGAACAGGAACAGAGATCTTCTTGAAAGTGTCTCTATTATCCATCGTTCAGGGCTACAGGTGATGGGCGGGTTTATTGTAGGATTTGACAGCGACACGCCATCTATTTTTCAGAGGCAGATCGATTTTATTCAAAAGAGCGGAATTGTCACCGCAATGGTTGGAATGCTTCAGGCTCCTCCGGGAACACGTCTTTTTGACAGGCTTCAAAGGGAAAGCCGTGTAGTCAATACTTTTTCAGGAGACAATGTTGACGGAACAACCAATATCATTCCTCAAATGGGCATAGAGCATCTTCTGGAGGGATACCAAACAATTATGAAACAGATCTATTCTCCTGAAAATTATTACCAGCGGATTAGAACACTGCTGAAGGAACTCAAGAGGCCTGAAATCAACCAGCCAGTAAGTTTTCAGCGATTTCTTTCAGTATTCAGATCAGCTTTCAGGCTTGGAGTCCTTGGAAAAGAGCGGTTGCAGTACTGGCGACTGATGCTTTGGACAATGATCCGCAAGCCCGGACTGATACCTGTGGCAATAACGCTCTCAATATATGGTTACCATTACCGTAAAATATGTGAACTGTATATTCTTGAAGGCGGACTCTATTTTAAAGAAGAGCTGCATTCCTGTTAGATTGAAATTGCTGAATAACAAAATATATATAATCAAAAATTAGAAATAAGTTTTCCAGAACAAAATATGCACAATTAAATTGATGGTATAATATGAAAGAACAACCTGTAATATTGATAGTTGATGACCAACTTAAAAATATTGAACTTCTTGAGGCAAATCTTGTTCCAAGGGGATATGAAGTTGTCAAGGCGGCAAACGGTGAAGAGGCACTGGAACAACTTTCCTGCAATCAGATTGATTTGATTTTGTTAGATGTAGTGATGCCAGGCATGGATGGTTTTGCAGTTCTCCAAAGGATCAAAAAGGATCCTGCACATCACCTACTTCCGATAATCCTTGTTACAGCATTACATGAAACTGCAGATCGGATAAGGGGAATTGAAGCAGGTTGTAATGATTTTATTTCAAAGCCTTTTGACAAGATGGAGCTTATAGCCAGGATCAAGTCTCTTCTGAAGGTCAAAGAATGCAATGAAATGATGTGTAATTACCAGGAAGATCTGAAGTCCGAAGTAAGCAGAGTAACCGAGGTTCTGCAGAAAACCTTTCGGGGCGTTATAAAAATACTTACAGATGTTCTCTCGCTTACAAATCCGGAGGCTTTCAATACGGCACAGCGTACAAGAAGATTAGCACGTTCCATCTGCAAACGGCTCAAGATGGAGAGAATATGGGAATATGAGCTTGCTGCAATACTTTCCCAGATAGGTATGTCTGTCCTTCCATTTGATATTGTTGATAAATACCGCCGAAATATAATTTTTGACGAAAAAGAACAGCTCATGTTCAACAGCCACCCCAAAATAGCTCAGTGTTTTGTCAGTAATATTCCAAGGCTTGAGTATGTTGCCGAGGCGATAGGGTATCAGATGATGGATTTTCCTAAAACCCTCAAAATAGAAAACGAGCGTGTGGCATCAATAGCCCGAATGCTTAAGCTCTCCATTGATTTTGTAAATGCAGAAATGCGAACAGAGGATGCAATAAATATCCTTGCCAGTATTCAGGAACAGACCGGCATATATGACCCAGAAATGTTCGCCGCCCTTGAATCCGAGCTTGAGAGTCTTGAGAAAGATTTTATTGTCAGGAGGATTTCCCCTAAGAATCTTGTGCCGGGAATGCTTCTGGC
>JADGBM010000164.1 GCA_015231515.1 Desulfobulbaceae bacterium | reverse complement strand
CTATTTGAACGATGATTTTAATGTGATTGCTAAGGGGAATGCTGAGGTGGTTAAAGGAAAACGAGTTTTTGTGGTGTATCAGATTGAGGACGGCAAAAATGTTGTGTTACGAATAGTTAATGAGGTTGATGGTGTTCCAGGAATAGCTTGGTAGGTTAAGACCTGTCGATAGCAGTCTCCCCTTTGATACTTCAATGTATTATTTGCCCCTTATTTGAGTGATATCTGATGTGGGGTTTTTGTTTTGATTTTATAAATTTTACCTACTGAGATATAAAGCTGAGTGAAAATTGCCTAACGGTTTGTCATGTTTTTGACAACATTTTCCTATGTGTATATAGCGAACTCAAATGGTAACTACTTGTAAACAAAGGATAAGTGAAAGTATTTTGTCTGTGGCACACTGAGTGCATATTGGGTAGTCATTAACTTAATATGTAACCAGTGAGGTTAAAAATGACAAAGCCATATTTTAGCAGCCGGGAAGAAGAGTTTACAGCAGTTGATCTATATCGTTTTATTGCGTCTGATGCCAATTTGCATAAGGAAGTATTAAATATGTGCCGTGCCTTTGTGCCAGAAATTGATTCGTTGATGAAGGCACTGCTCACTTTAGGTTCTGCTACTCTAACAGATATTGTCCTTGATGTTGTCGAGCAGATTCGGGTTGAAAGACAGGAAATGCTTTTGTCTGCTTAGGGGCTGTTGTTTTTCCGATATGGGGTCAACTCAACTTTCAATCTACTTCTATCCATAAAAAAGGCCGCACTGGAATGTTGATTCATTTACAGGAGAATCTTTCCATGTTGGTTGATAGAACTGAGCATATCTTCAGGCAGTTCTTCGGCGCGTTTTAAGTCAATTTCAATGTCGGAAATTTCTTCAATTTCTTCGAGATCAAGTAAGGTTGGCAGCCATTTGGACAGTGGTAGATTGTATACTAGCAGGTCTAAGTCAGATTTTAGGTGAAACTGTTTTTTGTTGAGGGTAGAGCCAAATAAAACGGCTTTACTTGTCCCATGTCTTTTTAATATCTCTATAATTTTTGCGGTTTGAGCAAGAATACGTTGACGTTTTTTTTCTATAACTTCAAGTTGTTGTTGTCGCCTTTGTTGGTGAAATTGGCGGATCTGTGGAGTTGATTTACTCAGCATCAATTTTTTCCAGAGAGGTGATGAAGGCTTTAAGGTCTAGTTGAACTGATTGCCAGGAGGTTCTTAAATTATTGCCTAATAGAACGTAAAGCAACAACAAATATGAGTTAGTCTCAGACTTCACAAAATCCCCCTGAATCCCCCTTCGAAGTCTCCTGCGTCGCTTATCTAAAAACAGAGGGACTAAGGGGGATTTTTCATCATATGTACAAATATTATGTTCCCCTAACCTTTCGGTCCTGCCAAAACAACACTTTCCGGGGCCATATCCCTGAACTGTTCGAAGTTGTCATGGAATAGTTTGGCAAGTTTAGCGGCCTGTCTGTCAAAGGCGTCAGGATCCTGCCAGGTTTTCTTAGGGGTCAGGATTTTTTGCGGAACTCCTGGTACATCTATTGGCACTTCAAATCCGAAGACTGGATCAATTACAGTCGGAACGTCATCTAGTTCACCATTTATAGCGGCATCAAGAAGGGCACGCGTATGTTTAATGGGCATCCTGTTGCCAACACCATAGGGGCCTCCGGTCCAGCCGGTATTAACGAGCCAGCATTTTGAGTTGTGCTCAGTAATTCGTTTTTCGAGAAGCTCGGCATAAACATAGGGGTGTCTGACCATAAAGGGAGCACCAAAACAGGCGCTGAAGGTTGCGGTTGGTTCGGTAACACCTTTTTCGGTGCCGGCCACTTTTGCGGTATAGCCGCTGATGAAGTGATACATGGCCTGGTCAGGAGTAAGCCTGGCAATTGGCGGCAGGACTCCAAAAGCATCGGCAGTTAACATAATAATATTTTTGGGGTGACCAGCCATGCCCGAAGGGACATAGTTTGGCAAGTGGCTCAGGGGGTATGAGGCCCTGGTGTTTTCGGTGAAACTGGCGTCGTTGAGATCGAGTATTCTGGTCACTGGATCCATGGCAACGTTTTCGAGCACCGTACCAAATTTACGGGTACAGGCAAAAATTTCAGGCTCTGCTTCCGGAGAGAGATTAATTACCTTGGCGTAGCAACCACCTTCAAAGTTAAAAACACCATTGGCGGCCCACCCATGTTCATCATCACCAATTAATGAGCGATTGGGGTCAGCGGAAAGGGTGGTTTTGCCGGTACCGGATAAACCAAAAAAGATGGCAACATCGTTCGGGTCGGATTTGCTGATATTGGCAGAACAGTGCATCGACAGGACATCCTGGCTGGGCAGCAGAAAATTGAGCGCCGAGAAAATAGATTTTTTAATTTCCCCGGCATAGGCTGTGCCACCAATCAAAATAAGTTTACGTTTGATATTCAAGGCAACAAATGTGCCGCTGCGTGTTTGGTCTTCTTCGGAGTCAGCATTGAAACTCGGGCACTGGAGCACTGTGAAATCTGGAATGAAGTTTGTGACAGCTTCCTGTCTTTTGTCTTTAACAAACATATTGCGGGCGAAAAGACTGTGCCAGGCATTTTCTGATATCACTCGCACCGACTGACGATAGGCAGGGTCTGAACCGGCATAACAGTCTTGTACAAAAATCATCTTGCCGCGCAAATAAGCTGTCATTCGCTTTAATAATGCTTCGAAACGTTCTTCCGGGTACTTAACATTGATTTTACCCCACCAAACATCATTGGTTGTTGTCGGTTCGTCCACCACGTACTTATCTTTAGCGGCCCTGCCGGTATGCTGGCCCATATTGACAACTAGGGGGCCAAGGTGAGAAACCTGTCCCTCAAAACGGCGGACAGCAAATTCGTAGAGGGCGGGTGTCGATAAGTTCCAATGAACGTAGCCAAGTTGTTTCAGGCCTAGATAATCAAGTTGGTACTCTGGAGTTAACTCTTTAAGTTCCATAATGTCCCTTCTTTAACTGATTTATTGGGTATTAACGCTATGTCTGGCTTCAACCACTCTCTGAAAATCTGTCTGAATATCAAATTGGACCAAAGTCAGTGACACTGGGAGATTTAAAGCAGTCCCAGCTCAACTACAGCAGCCTTTTCAGAGCGTAACTCCTCAAGAGTTATATTGAACTTTTCTTTACCAAAATCGTCTTGCTTGAAGCCCTCAACAACCTTAAGCTGCCCCTTTTCGACACGGCAGGGAAATGAGAAGATGAGCCCCTTGTCCACACCGTATTGACCTGAGGAGCAGAGGCTGATGGAAAATGTTTCGCCGGCCGGAGTGTCGTGGGTCAAATTGTAAATGCTCTGAACACAGGCATTGGCGGCTGAGGCGGCTGATGAAGCACCACGCGCCTTGATAATTGCCGCGCCTCGTTGCTGGACGGTTGAGATAAACTCACCTTGAAGCCAATTTGTATCTTTAATGACTTCTGTTACAGGTTCGCCTCTCTGCCCATAGAAATTTACCCAGTGCGTGTACAAGGAAATGAGGCAGCCCAGGAGATAATTTCTGCTGTCCAGCAAGCCAACAATCGAGGTGTCGCAGACGTTATTGTTATCTGTCGTGGTGGCGGCAGCCTTGAAGATTTGTGGCCTTTTAATGACGAACTTCTGGCTCGCTGCGTATTCCAGTCACCCTTGCCGGTTGTCTCTGCTATCGGCCATGAAATTGACTTCACCATTCTTGACTTTGTCGCAGATATGAGGGCGCCAACACCGTCAGCAGCAGCCGAGATGGTCGTGCCTTCCCGCAGAGATCTTAAAGCTGCAACTGAACGACTACGTGAAAGACTTGCTAGCGCCTTACGTCAGCGCCTTGGGGCATACCGACAAACTTTAACCCTGCAGAAACGGCTTCTATCTGATCCAACGTCCCTGCTGCAAAATCTGCGTTTACGAATCGATCATCTCCAAAGCAACCTGATCTACTCATTAAAAGATCACCAGGCGCTGCGCAGTCATCGGTTACACGATATACTGCGCAGATTAAAGACCAACTCCCCTCAGCACACCATTACCAGCCAGAAAAAGCATCTGTCGCAACTGCAAAAATCAATCATCAACAGCATCCAAAATACCACCCAGACAAAGCTGACTCAAACCAAAAACGCCACAGCGCTGCTCACAGCAGTCAGCCCGAAGGCGGTTTTAGAACGGGGCTACTCGATTGTCTATACCGACCCGGCAAATTGTATTGTCAGCTCCAGTAAACAGGTGACTCCTGGCGACAAATTACGTATTTTCACAAATGCCGGAACCATTAAAAGCCAGGTGACCGCAGCAAGTTAATGTCACATTTTCAGTTTTGACATTGGTCTTGACAATATGGCGTTAAATTCAATACATATAGGGATAGTATCAACTCACAATTAAATATAGGAGAACAGGAATAATGGCAGGAAAAAGAGCAAGAGTCGCCGTAACAGGAGCCGCTGGACAAATTGGATATGCAACACTTTTTCGTATTGCCTCGGGACAAATGCTTGGCCCTGACACCGAAATTGAGCTTCAACTTCTGGAACTTCCCCAGGCCCTCGGCGCCCTTGAAGGCGTAAAAATGGAACTTGATGACTGCGCCTTTCCCTTATTAAAAAAGATCGTCTGTACCGACAAGATGGAAGTGGCATTTGATGGTGTTGACTGGATTTTAGCAATAGGAGCAGTTCCAAGAAAGCAAGGCATGGAGCGCAGTGATCTTCTCAAGGTTAATGGCGGTATCTTCGGCCCGCTTGGCAAGACAATGGCATCGCATGCCTCAAGCGACTGCAAACTTTTCGTGGTCGGTAATCCATGTAACACTAACTGTGTAATTGCCATGGAAAACTCAGGACTGCCCAAAGATCGTTTCCACTCCATGACTGCCCTTGATGAGAACCGG
>JADGBM010000163.1:1078-4929 GCA_015231515.1 Desulfobulbaceae bacterium | reverse complement strand
TCGTAATTCTGAGCCGGACCAATTCGAAGATTGGCAGTGTTCACTTTTACGATAACCCGTTTATTCTTTTCAGCAAGGGGCTCATAAATCCAACCTTGGTCACCCTCAAAATCCTTAGCCTCGATCCAGTCTTTTTGTCGTTTTACTACTTCTAGCGGAAAATCTTTGAAAACTTCCCATAGTATTTCTTTATTGGTGCTTGGCCCTGATCGAATATTCACACCATCTTTTTTTACACTAATATACTCTGTTGCAAGGGCTGGCGAGCTTATTAGCAGTGTAAGAACAATGAAGGATTTGCATAAAAAAGAGTTTTTGTTTGTCATTAATCTATCCGTTTAATCTATCACAGGGCTACCCTGTGAGATTAGCAAGTTGTTATTGAGTGTAACAGTCCATGTTGGTTTTGTATTAAATTTTTGATCACAATTCAACCAAAAACCTGATCTATTTTATATATTGGTTCATTGATTTGTCAAAAAAAGTGGTTTGATCTTGATGGCACCGTACCAGGCCCTGGCTTCTTCACCTGTGTTATCGGTATCGGTCATGATCGCGATAGCACCAACCTCAGGCGGGGCTTCTCCAAAAGCTTGCTGGTAGTCATCGATAATATTTCTTTGTTCGGTCAGCCATTGCCCGGCTTTCTGATTGCCGCTTTGTACGGCAATCATGACATTGTTGGAGGTGTAGGCATTGGCGCAGAATTCGCCCACGGGCAGTTTGTTTGCCCAGATATAATTTAAGGCCTTTGTGCGCCAGAAAAAAAGGTTTGGAAAAACAACATAGATTCGGGCGGCGTAATCATCCCCTTTTTTGTGACGGGCATCTCCACTCTGAACGGTAGTTTCAATCTGCCATGACCATTCCAGGAGCGGGTAGTCGTTGGGGGCATAGTTAATTTTATAGAAGAGTCCCGAGGCAGAGTTCTTGCTTTCTGCCATAATGCTGGTTTGATTATCCTTTTCTACTAGGCTATATTGAGTTTGGCCGTTAAAGGTTTTTTCCTGCCAGTTGACAGATATGCCACTCTCAAAGTCGTCAATGACTATGGTATGTTGTTCTGCTAAGCGGGCGGCATCTGGCTGTAAAAGAACTGCGCCGATGGTCAATGTGATAATTTTCAGGTAATGGCGCATGATTGTAAAAGTCAAGGTAGAGGCCTCGTAATAATGGTGTGATCAGATAGATACCTTTCGTGTCAATGATACACTATTTGTCATAATATAAGGAGAGCAGAGTTATCATGAGTGATCAATCTAAGGCTCAGGGGTCTGAGTTGGCCTGGCAGGAGATGGTTGTTGAGCTTGTCAAGGTGGGCGCTGCGCTTTCAGCAGAACAGGATTATCGGAAACTATTGAAGATGATTGTTGACCTGGCGCAACGATTCACCAATGCCGACGGCTGTACGCTGTACATCAAGGACGAAAATGAACCGTACCTTCGGTTTTCACTGGTTAGTAACGCCAGCCTCAATATATGCAGGGGTGCTGATGGTCACGATGTGATGTGGCCGCCGATCCCGCTTTGTGACAATCTGGGCCGGGAGAATCACCGCAATGTTTCGGCGCATTGCGCTTTAACTGGAGAGGTGATTACCATTTCGGACGTGTATGAGGCTGAATTTGATTTTCAAGGGACAAAAGATTTTGATTTGACGACGGGATATCGCTCTAAATCAATGTTTGTACTGCCTTTGAAGGATCATGAAAATGAGATAATTGGAGTTGTTCAACTGCTTAATGCTCAGGATCGGAGAACGGGTCAGGTTATTGATTTTAAGGGTACAGATGTCGATATTGTCGTAAGCCTTGCCTCACAGGCAGCGATTTCTCTTACTAAAAGGCGACTCATTAACAGTTTGGAAAAACTACTTTATGCGACAGTTGAGATGATTGGCAGGGCTATCGATGAGAAGTCGCCATATACTGCCGGACATATTCAGCGGGTCGTAGAAATTACAGAACTCTTTGTCGATAAAGTAAACAGTCAGAGTGAAGGGCTGTTTGCCGATAAATCGTTTTCTGAAGACGGTAAAAAAGAGTTGCTGCTGGCCGCCTGGCTTCATGATGTCGGTAAAATTGTTACGCCTGAGCATGTCATTGATAAGGCAACTAAACTTGAGACTATCGTCGATCGTATTGAAATAATTAGCTATCGCCTTGAACTGCTCAAAAAAGAGGCCGTTATTAGGCAGATGAAAGCGGAGGCTGGAGCAGACAAAAAAGAGGCGGCGCTCTTTGAGGGATTTGACTCTCTGGAGGCATATCTGTCATACCTGGATGATGTACAGGTTTTTTTGGAACAGGTTAATGGCGGGGGTGAATTTCTGAGCGCTGAAAAAGTTAAAAAAATTGCTGAGGTGGCTCAAATTACCTTCGAATTAGGTGGTGAAAAGTTGCCGTTGCTCTCTGAAAATGAGGTTGAAAATTTGCTGGTACAGCGCGGAACGCTGAACAGTGCTGAACGTCAGGTAATTAATAAGCATGTGGTGGTTACCCGAGAAATGCTTGAGTCGCTGCCGTTTCCCAAGAAGCACGAAAATGTTCCGGCCTATGCCGGCATGCACCATGAGCGACTGGACGGGGCAGGCTATCCCCTGGGTTTGGTTAAAGATGAGCTGCCCTTTCCTGCCAGAGCCTTGGCCGTTTTTGATGTTTTTGAGGCCTTAACGGCAGCGGATCGACCCTATAAACTAGGGAAATGCATCTCCGAATCAATGGGAATTATCGAACGTATGGCTCGTTGTGGGGAGTTGGATGAGGAAGTCTGCTGCTTTCTGGTGAGTTCTGGCCTTGTGGCTGAATATGCCCAAAAACACCTTGCCGCCAGGCAGATAGACGGTTTTAGCTGGCGGGGAAAAGCGTATTTGTGAAATTTGAGCCAGACGCGACAGTTAATAATTCTGCCCTTGAAGATGTCATACTACTAATCTTATTCAAGTTACCTTCCCCACATGCCAAGAATCGCCTGCATCATAGCCGCTGGGAATCCCCATCACATCACCCTGCGTGGCAATAACCATTCGGTGGTCTTTTTTGACGATGAAAACTGACATGAAATGACGCCATCCGCAAAGTTACGCTTAGCAAGGAGAGCTTTATCGATATATCAAAAATTGAATGTCTGTTATCTCTTAGTCCAATTTTCAATGGTGAGTCCGGGTATTTTATTAAAATGTTTCTCATTGTTTGTTACTATACTGTAGCCCATGGTGATGCCAGTGGCTCCGATGAGGCGGTCAAAGTCATCAACCGGCGTACCATTCTTCCGTAACTCCGCTTTTATCGCGCCAAATGTTTCCATTATGGAAGGCGTGATTTCAATAGGTACATCAGAATACCTCTTTGAACCGTGTTTTCGATCTGCGGCTTTTCCGAATTTCTTTAGAAATCTCTTTTGCTGATTTTTCATCTTTCCATGTACCACACAATTCCATAAAATTTTCAGTTGCACTTTTATACTGAGCGGGCTGGGAGAGATGCTCCTTAAGAATTACGATAACCTCCTGACTAATTGATCGATTGTCCATAGCCGCTTTTCTTCCAAGTGCTTCATATAATTTGTCTTCGATGGACCTTACTTGTAACGTAGCCATTTCATCCTCCATATAAGTGAAAGGGTATATTAGATAAGATATAATTGCCTGCATGAAAATGCAACCTTTTTACATGAAATTTAAATCGCATTTTCAAGCAGTATTGTTGAAGCCGGGGTCGGGCCAGCTATCTACTTGTGAAATCTATTGTTTTTTGTGGCGCAGGGTAGCGCGTAGGATAAAGACCCCTCTAAGGGATCGGGGTTATTTTGTAAGTGAAGATTATCCATGAGTATCCGTAGCAAAGCCTGAC
>JADGBM010000163.1:0-1069 GCA_015231515.1 Desulfobulbaceae bacterium | reverse complement strand
TTTTAAGTATACTGCCAAGCAGTCTTTTTGCCTTGCAATGTTGGGGCAAAAGACTTTTCTGTAGATTATGGTCAGGTCTTCAAAAGGGGGTGATTGACTGATCCCAATTTCATAAGGGCTAAGCAAATGCTGGCATTTCCAATTATGTTTTTGAATATTATAAATGCACTTCCCAAAGGTACCATTCAGTCGGGATGTGCATTTCTGCTCTTATCAATCCTTCGACTCTCCAAGAGTGAAGTATACTCCGTGAAGGACTCAACAATCAGCTAGGTCACGGTATACTCCATAAAGGGACTTAACTTACTCTTCAGCAACTATCACCAACACAATTTTCCGGTTTTAGGCCCGGTGATATAATAGCTGACACGGCATCGTAGCAACTCACTAATCTGGAGACCCCATAAAAAAAGGCAGAGGAAAAAATCTCTTTTGAGTTCCTGCCAAAACATGCCCACCTGTTGTGGAGTTCAAGCTAAAGGAACAAGATTTTTAACCCTGCCTTTGTGGAATTGGGACGAGCCTCTACATTAAAGTATACGTGCGTTGGAGCTGCCGTTTTTTATGTGATGTTAAGCTTCATCCCCTTGCACTTTAGATTTAGCAATCAATATGCCAACAGGATGAATATTTACTTGATCTCCCTTTTTGCGGGGCGTAAGGCTTGATTAATCCGTATTGGCTGGTTTTTTTAACAGGGAAATTTATGAAATAATGCGTGAAATGACTCATAAATAGAAAAAAAGCAGGCGCTGCACCAGACCGGTAGAGGCTCGGCGGCGATAATTGCGGCAAGATTTTTGTCGATATACGTAAAAAATAAGATCAGATTTACACCTCATCCTGTACCAACAATGCCTAATAGATTATAATGCATGAAAAGGAGGTAATACCATGCCAATGTCAATCGAAGAAATATTATTTGAAGCCCAAATACTCCCTAATGAGTCGAAAGCGGTTCTTGCAGAAAAACTTGTTGCGAGTATTGAAGAAAAGATTGATCCACAAGTTACAAAAATTCACTTAGTGGAAGTAAAAAAACGGAGAGATGAGATTCGTTCTGGAAAAA
>JADGBM010000162.1 GCA_015231515.1 Desulfobulbaceae bacterium | reverse complement strand
AAAATCACATGATAGATGTGTCAATAAATATATTAGAGGGAAATGCTTGTGCCCTTAGTCTATTGTTGCCGCACGACTTCAAAGAGGATGATGGCGGCGGCGGTGGAGGCGTTCAGGGAATCGAGGGCGCTCTGCATGGGGATTGAGATCAGGAAGTCGCAGTTTTTTTTCACAAGTGGTCGAATGCCCTTGGCTTCGCCGCCAATAACCAGGCAGATTGGGCCAGCAAGTTTTGCCTGATAGATGCTCTGTTCTGCAGAGCCGTCTGCACCGTATATCCAAAAACCTTTATCTTTTAGCTTACTCAGACTCTCGGCCATATTGGTTATTGGGCAGAGCGGCATGTTTGATATCGCCCCGGCTGAAACCTTGGCAACGGTTCCCGATAGTGGTGCGGAACGGTCTTTTGTGTAGAGAATTCCGGTCACCCCGGCGGCAGAGGCGCTGCGGATCATGGCCCCGAAATTATGGGGATCCTGGATGGTATCAAGGGCGAGAATAATGGGGTTGGTTTTTTTTGCCGCTAAGCGAAGCAGATGCGCAAAGTCAATTGTGGCAAAGGGCTTGATTCTGGCCATTACGCCTTGGTGGACAGCATGCTCAGGCAGATGCCACGGGCTTTCCGAGATTTGAGTCGGGATATGTTTTTCCTTGCAAAGCCGTAGAAGCGTCTCCAGTTTTGTTGATGTCTGCTTTAAGAAATAAACTTCAACGAGGCTCTCTGGCCGGTTTTGCAAGAGCTCCTCAACCATATGAATGCCCCAGATAAGTTCAGCATCTGGTTTGTTTGGGGCAAAGGATTTTTTTTGTTTTCGCGGTTTAGGAAGTGGCATTAGTTGGGATTCTAGAGATGTATTTCAGTCACAAAACTAAGTGAGATCACCCGAAAAAAAGCAGTTGTCCGTGTGAGTCTGTGTGTTTCCGTGGCTAAAAAAATTAAAAATTAAGGGTAAGCGCCGAGCCATCGATTCTCCGTCTGGAAGCCGCCCTTTTTTCAATAATGATGGCCTTCATAATCTGAATGGCCTCTTCAAGGAGATCATTAACAATAATATAATCGTATAGGTTGGCGCTCTTCAATTCGTTGACAGCATTTTCAAGACGAATGGCAAGGGTCTCGGCTGACTCGGTTTTACGGTCTGACAGCCGTTGTTTTAAAACAGCCAAAGAGGGTGGGGCAATAAAAATGTAGGTTGCGGGTAAATTAGCCAAGGCGCGAAGCTGTGAAGCCCCCTGCACGTCGATATCTAAAATAGTATCAATGCCCTGGCTAAGCTGCTCTCTCACCGCTGTTTTACTGGTTCCGTAATAGTTGCCATGTACCTCGGCCCATTCAAGAAAATCACCCTTTTGTTCTAACTGTACAAACTCTTCTTTGGAAACAAAATGATAGTCTATGCCGTTTTGTTCGCCTGGTCTTGGTGCTCTTGTCGTGTGAGAAACGGAAAAAGAGATTGCTGCAAGTTCAGCCAGAACAGGGCGTAAAATTGTGGTTTTCCCGGCACCTGATGGGGCGGAGATAATAAAAAGTCTGCCTTTGCTCATGATTTCTCTTCATCTGGAGTAAGTTCTGAGAGGGGCTGGAAGCGCATCGTTAATGTTTCCGGCTGCACAGAAGAAAGGATGACATGATTAGAGTCGGTAATAATGATTGATCGCGTCCTTCTGCCTTCAGTCACATCGATAAGTTTTTGACTGCTCTTGGCGGTATCCTTTAATTTCTTCATCGGTGAAGATTTTGGATGCACAACGGCAATTACACGACCTGATGCCACAGAATTTCCAAACCCAATATTAATTAACTTTGAATCCATCGCCACACTCCCTCATAAAAAAAAACCAACCAACCAACCAACCAACCAACAAACAAACAAACCATTCAAGTCAATCACTCAATATTAGCCGCTTGCTCGCGAATTTTTTCAACTTCATTTTTAAGATCAACTGTTTTATGCAAAATAGTAGCGTCGCTGATTTTAGATGCCATTGTATTAATTTCACGAAGAAATTCCTGCAATAAAAAATCAAGGCGCCGTCCGACTGCCTCTTCAGACACCATAAAGCTTTTGAACTGCATAATGTGGCTGTTAAGCCGAACCAGTTCTTCGGTGACGTCTGATTTGTCAGCTAAAATCGCTACCTCCTGATTAAACCGTGTCGGATCCATATCGACGGTACCAAGTAGATTTATCAGGCGCTCTTCAAGGGCAGCCTTCCTTTGGATGATGAGATCAGGAATATGTTTTTCGATCGATTGTATCGTTTGTGAAAATGAATCGATCCGCTCCATGAGGTCGTTTTTTAAGGCCTGTCCTTCGTCGGACCGCATTTTGAGTAATGAATCCAGGGCATCGTCGAGGGCCAAAGAGAGCTCCGACCATACATGATCCATATCTTCCGGTACCTCTTCGTAGGTGATAACGTCCTTAAAGTCAGCAATCGTTTTCAGGTCAGGAGCCTGCGACAAGCCAAGTTCGTTTTTTATAGTTATAAGGCTGTCATGATACGCCTTTGCCAAGGCTAAATTCGGCGTCAGGGCAACAGTCTCAGCTTGTGTGCCGGATACGGTGACCGTGATTTCAAAGTGGCCTCGGGTAAACAGTGAAGTGACCTGTTTCTTAATCTTCTCTTCAAGGGCCATATACTTTCTGGCGATTTTAATCTTAACATCGCAGAATTTATGGTTAACCGAGCGAATTTCAACATTCCACCGTCTATCCGGGTTGCCGGCTTCGCCACGGCCAAAGCCAGTCATGCTTAATATTTTTTTCATGGTTAATTGGTTAATTGATTGGTTGATTTATTGTCTATCTGGGCGAGTAGCTCTTTGTTGGTAACAGTTGCTGTGCCAAGTTTGCCAACAACAATGCCAGCGGCATAATTTGCCAGCCTTGCCGCCTGATGAAATGAAAGCTTGGCTGCCAGTCCAAGAGCAAGTGTAGCAATAACGGTATCACCGGCGCCGGTAACATCAAACACCTCTTTAGCAACAGTTGGAATTGTTATTGTTGGCTTGTCCCTTTCAAAAATTGCCATTCCAGCTTCGCCTCGGGTAATGAGCACTGCCTTGCAGTTAAGGATATCCAGGAGTTTTTGGCCCGCCAGTTCCAGGCTGGTCTGATCAGTAATGCTAATGCCTGAAATCTGTTCTGCCTCATGGTTGTTTGGAGTAATTATAGTTGCGCCCTTGAATCTGTCTGGATTATTGGGCTTTGGGTCGATAATCAACGGGGTATCAGGATATTTTTTTAACTCATGGCGCAGATGATCCATAAGCTCTGGAGTAATAATCCCTTTGGCATAATCGGAAACAATAACTGCGTCAAAGGCGCTAACCTTATTCGTTATAAATGCCTTTATTCGATCAAGAAATTCACCGCTGACCTCTCCGGTGTTTTCCCGGTCAAACCGCACTACTTGCTGTTGTCGGGCAATAATTCTGGTTTTTATGGTTGTCGGCCGGTCACTTACCTTGCCAACGCCATCAACAGGCGAAGGAAGTTTTGAGATTAACTCTATAATGGTATCACCCATGGCATCATTGCCGACTACACCGCATATTGCAGCTTTCGCGCCTAAGCTATACAGGTTGTGGAGGACATTGGCTGAGCCGCCAAGCAGTAAGTTGTCATGGGTAACATTTACAACCGGCACCGGGGCTTCAGGTGAAATACGTGAAACGCTTCCCCATATGAAATGATCGATAATAAGGTCGCCAATCACCAGGATATTGGCTGCGCCAAAAGCGGCAATAGCTCGTTTTAATATGTCAGTTTCAGTATCAGTCTGAGACAATGGATCTACTCCTAATTTTATTTACAGCCGACTCAACATTTTTAAGAAGAGGTTCAAGGCTGGCATCATTATATTGTGAGTCAGTATTTACTGGAATAGTAACGTTTTCTTTATTTGTTGGTGCCCACCGATGAATAAAGCGGGCGGTTGGTGCACCAGCAAAAAGAATAACCGCCGGGGTTCTGGTTGCATTCGCCAGGTGCTGACCGCAGGAATCATAACCGATAAAACAGTCTGTCGCATCAATCATCTCTCCGAGAGCTCCCAGAGATCCCTTGAAGGAAACAAGTCCGTGTCTGAAGGTTTTCGGGACTTTGTCGATAGTATCAGTTGTGATTTGGGCGGTGGCAATATTTTTATTTTTGAAAACTTTTAAAAGGTGTTTAACTCGAAGCAGCTCGTTTGAGCCTCGGCCGGTATCGAGCACAACAACAGTGTCTGGTGTCTGCAGGAGTGAGTTTAGAAGCGCTTCTTCGAAATGACCGGAAATCTTTTTTGCAGGGTTATTGCCGACTCCAAAATTAATTGTCACAACAAACTTACAACCACCGGCCTTGACGGTGGCGAAGAATTTTGTGAACAGCGAGGCTTTTCCGGCAGTAAAGGAAAGCTTGGGATAAATGGTCTTGTCTTCGCCAAGAATCCTGTTGAGCCAATAATTGGTTAAAAATGAGAGGTTCTTGTTGTTCAGCTCATCTGGTTGACTGACCCTGGACGGAAAGGTGTAGGTGAACTGGTCATCGATAAGAGGCAGCAGACCTAATTGTGAAAGCCGTGAGTCTGGATCAAAGAGCAGCACCTCACCAGGCTTATAGGCCTGAGACTCTTTTTGGGTAATGGTCAAAAGTTTGGGCCAGGATGTCATCTTTTCAAACAGGGTGCCATCGTTTTTGTATATAAAGGTAAGGCAGCAGGTGTTTGGTGTGTTGCCGAACATTTCCCGCAGATGTGATGGGCCAATAAGAACAAGCTGTGCAGTCGGCAAGCTCTGGGCGAGACGCTTTATGATGACTCCGGTGATAGCAATGTCGGCTCCGGCGGTCACCCTGGAAAGGATAAGTATCTTCTTGACCTTTTTTTTATCCGAAGCCGAAAGAGGTTTTTTGTGATTGAGGTTGTTGCAACGATCCAGCAT
>JADGBM010000161.1 GCA_015231515.1 Desulfobulbaceae bacterium | reverse complement strand
AGCGTACCGTAAACAAAAATTTTCATCACAGCTCCCAATAATAGTGCCGCAGCAAAGCCAATTGAGTGTAATTTCGGCCCTGGTTTGACCGCACACTCCTGATTCAAAGCTCGATAGAGTCGCTCTGCCGTCAGCGGCTCGGTGTTAAAGCGCTGCTGCCGCACCACGGTGGCAAAATCCCCCGGCGTGAGGGTCGGCAAGCCACTTAAGTGGGTCTTCCACTCTACCGAGGCGGGTTGACTGACCTCATGACTTTTGAGAACTTCACCAAAGAGGGAGTAGATCTATTCGAGCTTAAGGTAGTCGAACCGAATCCTTTTGTCAAAGCAGCGAATCGAGGCACCATCGAAGCTCTCCATTAGGTTGGTGGCGCAGATAAAATTCCCTAAAACTGTTCCATTTGGGTTAATAGCTCATTGACCAGAGTCACCTCCCAGCTTACAAGGGGGCTTAAACTCTTTTTATACAGGGAATGCTTTCTGACAATTTAACGTCTTTCCTTGACTATCTTGTAATTGTGGTGTATAATCCCATCTCCTTGAGACAGAAAGGAGAGAAAGAAATGAAAAATGAATACAACGAAACCTTTTCGATTGATGGGTTAGATTATTCTCTTAATTTTTTGCCCGAAGGTACTGTTAACTTCTGCGTAGTGAGTGGTAAATTCAAAGATGGGAAACGGGTGCCTCTTGTTCTCGATAATTCTGATCCGTATTATTATTGGTGGAGCGAAGATGACAATGTTGCTTTTTCTTCATACAACGTAAAGAATCGGACCAAAAACCCAGTCAAGGTAGTGCGGGAGGTTGCCCGTAGAATTTTTGGGTATGTTTCACGGCGTCATCCTAGCAGGATTGCAATCAGTTGCCTCAATCCAGCAAAGAAACGTATTGTTGATCGTTACATGCGCAAGGGTATTCCATCGGGGTATAATTTCTATATTGAGGGGACAACGTATCATTTTATACGGGCGTACCAAACGGAGACTGTATAAATACTCTGTAGAAGAGGAAAGTTTATGAAAATAAATAAAATCTTCGTCGATATGGACGGAGTATTGGCAGATTTTGTCAGTGGGTGTCTTAAATCCCTTTTTTATACAGGGAAGGTTTTCTAACGCACTTATTATGAATTTTGCTTTTTTTGAAATAATTAGACGCGTTAAAAATGCAATCAACGAACGCCAAATTTATCGGATCATGACGGTAACCGACGAAAATAACAACAAAACATTTTATCCACAATACAGGTCGTTTCTCAATTGGGTATCATTTGAAAACCAATTGGGTGGGCCATTAATGTTTGATAACTATGAAGATTGTTACAATTTTATTGTTAAAACATATGCAGAAGAAGGGTTATAAATGACAACACTTATTTACGGAAGACCACTGGTTGTTAAAGTGTTGTTTGGTAGTCATCATTATAAGTTAGATACAAAGTCATCTAGTAAGGATTATGTTGGTATTGTAGTCTTAATCCATTTTCATACAGGGAAAGTTTTCTAACTTTTTTGGATATGTCATTGATGGATTTTTAGCATAAAGGTGAAGCATCATGAACACTGAAAAGCGGGTAGATAAAGAAAAGCGGGTAAGTAAATCAAAACGGAAAGCAGAACGAGAGAAAAACCTTCTAGGCGGTCCTGTTTCAGAAGAAAGGTGGGCTGAACTGCTTTATGGGCCGAAGATTGATCCCGAAAACACTGATGAAAAAGAAAACAAATACACTGATGAAAATAAGTAAAATTTTCGTCGAAATGGATGGGATGTTAGCAGATTTTATCAAGGGCTATGAAGAGAAATACAGCTAATCTCGGCGAAGCTAAAAACTGCCAAAATTAACATATTTCGATGTAGATAATGTGAAAAACACTCGGATACATGTGAAGCCGCACAAATCGCGCGCAGGCGTCGAACTACGCCATAGGCGCATTATCTTCGAATAGCCGACTTAAGCGATTTTTTCAGCAGTAACGGTGTAGTCGTTTGGATGAAGAAAGAGATCAGGCAGAAACTCCCATGAGGGAACAACCAGTAGGTTGACTTTGACCGCATTATCGCGACCATTGAGGGGGGACATCATTCTGCCAGCGATAACGGTGAGTCCGCTTGGTTATCGATAAACTCTAGAGCAGGCAGGGTTTAATAGGCGGCTATCCAGTCGGTCAGCTAGGTGTGGTCACCCGCCTAGGCCACGAGAATGTACTGCATCCCCTGTGCGCTGATGTTCTCGACCATCGGCTGGTGCGACTCAGACCGTCACCGACAATAATAAACGGCTGACGTGGATGCGCCTGTTTGAGTCGGGTGACAAACGTTTGGCAGCGTTGCTCTCGCAGTCCTGTTTGCCATCACCATCCTGATCGCACTGCTTTTGCGCGAAAAAATAATTTTTAAGTCTCCCGAAAGCCTTATGTTACGCAGTATATTTATTTCACCGAGATCTGCTGAGTCAGTGAGAGCAAATTTCTGGGGTTCACCTTCCGAAATAGGCGTATTCACTGGCATCCAGAGAGTGTGAAGCGATTCAAGCAAGAGGTAAGACGACTGACCAACCGCAATTGGGGTGTCTCGATGGAGTATCAGATTTATAAAACCAGCCTCTACCTACGAGGATGGATAAACTACCTTGGAATCGCCAGCGGCTATCAGCAGTGTGTTGAGTTGAATCAATGAATGATGCTCTTATTCATCAGCTCGCAGTTTTGCTCCGGGCCTCATTCAGACCACCTCTCACGAGGTGACCCTTGCCTTTCGCTAGTAGTTGTCGTCATAATCACCCCTCAGTGATGGACGGTGATCTTCCTACAGAGGACTTTCACCTCATAAGATCATGCTGGGCGTACGCATTCGCATTTACACCGGAAAAATCATGAATATATTTCAAGTATTGAGTCAAGGAAAATCAAGACTGCATGAGCCAAGCATGTCAGCAATGCTCGGTTATCTATTGGATAGCAACAAAGATCACGGCTTAGGTGACTCTGTAATCAGAAAGCTTCTGCAAACAATTGATAACGAGAGATTTAAAGAGATAGCATCATCAGGTTTTATAGATTCGCAAGTTTCGCTTGAAGAGCCATATCAACTTAATGGGAAGAGAAAAGATATAGATATACAGATAATATTGCTCAAAAATGGCGAAAATGGCAAAAAAGAATGTCATAGGATTATTATCGAGAACAAGATAAAAACTGGCGCTGCTAATCCAAAACAGCTTAATGAGTATTATCAGGCAATTCTTGCCGATGAGCCCGGTATCACAGAGCTCACTATTGTTTTTCTCACTCCAAACGTCAGTCATAGACATCTGCATGCTGAATTCAATGATTTGGAACTACAAAATAAAGGACACAAAAAATATTGGATTCATTGGAGTTCATGTGATAATTGCATATCAAAAATACTTCAAGAGTTACTAAAGTTGGAAATGGCTGGGGAAATCAACCCCATTAACGAATATATGCGTCATACATTAAAAGCGTTTATTCGTCATAGCTCTCTAACTACAGAGCCCTCAACTCAGAAACCCATGAGAACCAGTGAAGATATTGGCGAGATACTTGAAGAAACAGAAATTAAAACGAAAAGCGGTGAATACCGAGTTGTAAAAAGAGATAGCACCCAGATTCAGGTATTTAATATTGAGACTGGAGATAAAGAGGTGGCTCGTCACATTCTTGCTGAATATATTGATGAAAATAATATCGGTATTCAACACGAGAAATACAATACACGAATAATCGGCAAGAAATTTTTTGAGCGGTTGAAGCGACAACAGAATTCAGCCAAGTAACGTGGTAGGTGGTGAAGGGGATTGGATTAATGGCATGGTAAGCGCCCGTGGTAAAGTTCTTAACGTTACCAATCATCGTGTTGACCCAAGTGAACGTCTCGTTGGTATGAAATGGGGCGGTATAAAGTGGGTAGAGTAGAGAGCAGGCTCTCGCCTGCCCTCCCTCATCAAACCGTGCATGCGGTTTTCCCGCACACGGCTTTCCGATGTTCTTCACACCGAGGCATGCGCCGATTTCCAGCCGGCTTCCGTTGGGGGTTTGTATAGCCCATAGCGTTCATAGAGGCTGGCATTTTGGAACCGCTTGTAGGCGGTGCCTCTGTCTTTCACCTTGTGACGCTTTTGCAAGTGCGTCCTCAGCCGTTCTTCCGCGTGGTTCTTGACCTTGCTCATCGCCAGACTGGAGTTCCGGTAGTGAAAGTAATTCACCCAGCCTCTCAGGCTGCGGTTCACATTCCCTACCACATTCTCCAGCGGGATGCAGGTCAGTTCCCGTTGCGTCAGTTCCGTCAGACGGGCCTTGATCTTCTTCACGGCCTTGTCCGACGGGCGCACATTCGGGTACGGCTTGCCCGTCTTCGCTCCCCGACTCATCTGGATCGTGAATCCCAGAAAGTCGAAGCTCGCTTCTTTGGCGTCCACCACATGGGTCTTGGTCTCGTTCAGCGTGAGTCCAAGACGATCCAGTACATGGCGCACCACCTTCAGCGGCTCATCCACACCCTTTCGACATAGCACCACAAAATCGTCCGCATAACGGACGATGTGTGCGCCAAGCTTCGATTTCAGCCGTTTGCGTTCCCAGATACGATCCAGGATGTGCAGATAGGCATTGGACAACAGCGGCGAGATGACTCCACCTTGCGGTGTGCCTCGTTTGTTGGCCTTGCCGCCCCCGACCGTCTTACGCTTCCCTTGGGCGTCCTCGCCAATGACCGGGGCCTTCAGCCATTGCTTCAGGAGGGCAAGGATGCCCCCATCGACAATGCGTTCAGCGATGACGGCCATCAGCTTGGCATGGGGGATGCTGTCGAAATATTTCGACAGGTCGGCATCGATGACTTGGGTGTGCCCGGCCCATAGCGCGTTGGCGATGTCGTCCACGGCATCGTGGGCCGATCTCTTGGGGCGGAATCCGTACGAGTGGTCGCAGAAGTCCGCTTCGAAAATCGGTTCGATGACGAGTTTGACTGCCATTTGCGCTACCCGGTCGCGGATCGTCGGTATCCCCAGCGGCCGCATACTGCCGTCCGCCTTGGGGATCA
>JADGBM010000160.1 GCA_015231515.1 Desulfobulbaceae bacterium | reverse complement strand
CCCGAAGATATGGACGATGCAAAACTAGAACGGGTTTTATTCCCACCACTTCCGATAATTGCACAGGGGGATCGGCCCCTACCGGCCTGGCCGGCCGTATACAAAGAACTCAAGCGGAAAGGGGTTACCTTGCAGCTGCTTTGGCAAGAGTACAAAGAGGATAGCCCTGCAGGGTATCAGTACAGCCATTTTTGCCAAATCTATAGAGATTGGCTGGGCACCCAGAATGTTGTGATGCGCCAGGACCACAAAGCTGGAGAAAAACTTTTTGTCGACTACGCCGGGCAACGGGTCGGCATCATTAACCGTATAACCGGGGAAGTGCGGCCTGCTGAAATATTTGTTGCTGTACTCGGCGCCAGTTCCTACACCTACGCAGAGGCTACCAGGTCACAGACCTTACCCGACTGGATCAGTTCACACATCCGGGCCTTCAATTTCTTTAAAGGGTGCCCATTGCTGCTCATACCCGACAACCTCAAAAGTGCTGTCAACAAAGCACATCGCTATGATCCAGACATCAATTCAACCTACCAGGATATGGCAGTCCATTATTCCGTTGCGGTAGTGCCGGCAAGGCCCAGAAAACCAAAAGATAAAGCGAAGGCTGAGGCTGGAGTTTTGCTCGTGGAACGTTGGATTCTTGCCTGTTTACGTAACCGTGAATTCTTCAGTCTTGAAGAGTTGAATGAGGCGATAAAGCCTCTCCTGGAAAAACTCAATAATCGGCAGTTTAAAAAATTTAAAAGTAGCCGGAAAGAGTTGTTTGAAACCCTGGAAAAACCTTGCCTGCAACCGCTACCACAGAATGCATATGAATTTGCAGAATGGAAAAAAGTCAGAGTCGCGCCAAATATACATGTTCGTGTATGTGACAACTATTATTCGGTCCCTTACACATTGGTAAAAAGGCAGCTCGATGCCCGCGTCACAGCCAGGATTGTTGAGATCTTTTTCAAAGGAAAAAGGGTGGCCAGCCACCGCCGCAGCTATTTAAAAAACGAGTACGTTACGGTCAGGGATCACATGCCACGGCGTCATCAAGAATATGCAGACTGGTCCCCAGAACGATTACTTCGCTGGGCCGCAAAATCAGGGGCTGCAACAAAGACTGTGGTCTCCAACATACTCGACTCTCGACCGTATCCTCAACAATCATACAACACCTGTTTTGGGCTTATGAGGCTTGGTAACGTTTATGGGGATGATCGCCTTGAAGCTGCCTGTGGAAGAGGATTAGCCATTGGAGCCGGGAACTATCGCAGCATTGAGTCTATCCTTAAAAAAAATCTCGACCAACAGCCGCTGCCACCCACAGCCCCTGCAGCAAAAGTAATTAAACACTCTAACACCAGAAAAGCAGACTATTTTCATTGATTTCATATTTTTAAAAGAGAGCTCTTGAAAAACAAGGGCTCCCACAAACATAAAGGAGATTTATCATGCTAAACCACCCTACTATTGAGAAGTTACGATCTCTCAAACTTAACGGGATGCTCCATGCTTTTGAAGAACAAATGCAGCTGCCTGACAGCGCGGAGCTATCCTTCGAGGAACGCTTGGGATTACTGGCCGACCGAGAATCCACAACACGAGAAAATCGTCGGTTGCAGACAAGGCTGCGACAAGCAAAGCTAAAGGAAAATGCCGCCCTTGAAGATATCGACTACCGCACTCCACGAGGGCTTGACAAGGCCCTGATGGCCTCTTTGTTTAGCTGCAAATATATCTCGCAGCACCTCAATTGTTTAATTACCGGCCCAACAGGAATTGGAAAGACTTGGCTGGCTTGCGCCCTCGCCCAAAAAGCATGCAGGGAGGGGTATCGAGTTCGATATCTTCGTTTGCCCCGTTTCCTGCAGGACCTCAATATATCTAAAGCGGATGGGCGTTACACCAAACTCCTCACTGAGCTTGCAAAAACAGAGTTACTTATTCTTGATGACTGGGGCATCATGCCATTGTCTGGTGAACACCGGCGTGATTTGCTGGAAATACTTGATGATAGGTTCAATAGAAGGTCTACCATCGTAACCAGCCAATTACCCGTCAAAAGTTGGCATGAATATATTGATGATCCTACCATGGCCGACGCAATCCTTGATAGACTGGTTCACAATGCGTATCGAATTGCCTTCACCGAGGACGGTGATTCAATGAGAAAAAAAATGTCTAAATTGACAACAACTGGCACGGTCGGGTAAATGTAAATTCATCCTTCGTAAAGACCTGTTTCGGGGTGGCCGAATTCCGTTGGACTGACCGGCCGAATTCCTCCGGACTGGGTGGCCGGATAACTTCGGAGTGCCTGGCCGAATTCATTGGAATACGCACCAGTACCAGAACCAGCCACTATGCTACTTTTCGGTACTGGTTTAGCTGGACTCGCAGGAACACGACTCAGACGTAAAAAGAAAGCATAACAAAGTCAAACTGTCTCTAATCAGTCTTAACAGGCTGGGTCATTAAGTTGGCTCAGCCTTTTTTATTTGGCACAGGTAAATATGTGTCCTTCTGCTCTTTACAACCCCTAAAGTCAAGACCTTCAATAAACTTGGTAACGGACGAGTGGGATCTGCCAAAGTCATCCGAGGCAGGGAATCTCGATAGATAAGAGTTTAACTTTTGAGATACCCAGAATAATAAAGATCGGCTGGGCATAGTTTGACGATCTGAACTTTTCTTATAGTGTGAAAATCCCCCATGCTTTTCTGCCTGAATTAAAGTTTTACATCCAGCAATTATGGTGATAGTCTGATTGTAGATAACAAATGAACTTGATAAGGAAACATGGGCAATGGTTTCTTGAGCCTCATGGCGGGATTTGTAAGTTAAAATATTTGTATTATCCCTTGAGATGACCAGATTTAACCAATGCAAGATCAAATGAATCCTGAGATTAAATTTCCTCCTGAATACGGTGATGTGACCGAGTTAAACACCTGCCGTTTAATCCTTGATACGGTTGGGAAAGACACACTTGCTGAAATTGTTGCCAACTACGTTGATTTGCTGGGGACATCAGCGGCTATTTATGAAGTCAATGGTGACTATGCTTATGGCATTTCCTCTTCCAATTACTGCACCTATCTGGACCGAGCCTCAAGAGTATTATGCAGCACAGACGATGATGTTGAGACGTTAAGATGCGGTAAGTGGATCTGCCATGAATGCTGTTGGAATGAATCAGCACTTGAGGCGATCAAAACCCTCCAACCTGTTGATGTAGAATGTCCAGGAGGTCTTCATCTCTATGCGGTTCCGATCGTTGCTAATGGGCAAGCAATTGGAGCCATGAACATGGGATACGGCTCTCCTCCCACAGATCCTGAAAAACTTCAGAAGATTGCGGAACAATACCAGGTCGATATCGATGAACTTACCCAATTGGCGAATGCTTATGTTCCCCGCCCTGTTGAAATAGTTAAAGCAGCGAAATCTCAACTTGCGATTTCAGCAAAACTCATAGGGTATATTCTTGAGAGAAAAGAGGCAGAGGACTTATTAAAACAAAGTAAAAAAAGGCTCGAACTTGTCATAAAGGGTTCTAACGATGCTCCTTGGGACTGGGACTTAATCACAAACGAGCTTTATTATTCACCACAATGGTGGGCACAGCTAGGCTACACTCAAAATGCTTTACCTGCCGACTCCGCTCTCTGGGACAGACTGATGCATCCTGACGATGGAAAACATGTCAGCGATGTTTTCCCTGGGGCTCTCGACAATAATACCGACAGTTATCAGGTCGAATTTCGGCTTCAGCATAAAGACGGACATTATGTGCCGGTTCTTTCCCGTGGCACCATAACAAGGGATCAGGATGGCAAACCCATTCGTGTAACAGGCACGAATATGGATCTGACAGAACGGAAAGAAATTGAAGACAAGCTTCTCAAAAGTGAAGAACGTTATCGTCTTCTTGTAGAAAATACCAGAGATGTAATTTATAGGATGTCTCTCCCTGACGGGAAATATGAATACATAAGTCCTGCAGCAGTAGAAATTTTTGGACATTCTCCCCAAGATTTTTATGACTCCCCCGTTCTTATAAAGAACATAATTCACCCAGACTGGCACAATTATTTTGAGAAACAGTGGTCACTTCTTTTGTCCGGCGAAATCCCTCCTTTCTACGAGTATCCGATCTTAGATCAATTCGGCGAAACACGCTGGATTCACCAGCGAAATGTTCTCATTCAGTCTGATTCAGGTAAACCGATTGCTATTGAGGGCATTGTTACTGATTTTACCGACCGAAAAAAAGCTGAGGAGGCGCTGCAGAAAAAAGAAAGGCTTCAAAGTAAAATGGTAGCGAGCATTGGTGATGTAATCGTCATCATTGACCAGGATGGAATCAACAAATACCAAAGTCCAAACATTGAGAAATGGTTTGGCTGGAAGCCGGAAGATGTGGTCGGCTTTGGTGCATCGGAAAACATTCACCCTGAAGACAAAGAGGCTGCACTGAAAGTTCTTGGCACTCTCATGGGTGAATCCAATGCAACCACCACAATAGAATGCCGATACCGCTGCAAGGACGGCAGTTACAAATGGATCGAATTTAACGGGGTTAACCTTCTACACGACCAGGATATCAACGGGGTATTGGGGAATTACAGAGATATCAGCGCCCGCAGGCGCTTGGTGGATGCGATGAAGGAGAGCGAGGAACGTTTCAGGCTGATGATGCGTCAATCGCCCTCTGTGATTGAACTGTATGACACGGATGGTCTTCAGGTAGAAGTGAACCGAGCATATGAGAAGTTATGGGGTTTCCCGGCTAGCCATACTGTTAACAAGTTTAACGTCTTGAAAAGTAAAGAGGTCGAAGATTCCGGTTTGATGGAATATGTAAAAAGGGCATATGCCGGTGAATTAGTGACGGTTCCTGTTTACAAGTATGACTCCAGGGGTGAAACTGAAGCAAAAGGCCCAGGTAGAGTAAGATGGCTAAGCACCACAATATATCCATTAAAAAATAGCGCTGGTGATGTCCAAAATATAGTTATCACCCATGAAGATGTTTCTGAGTCAATATACGCAGAAGAAGAAAAGAACGAACTAGAAACTAGACTGCGACAAGCCCAGAAACTGGAAGCA
>JADGBM010000159.1 GCA_015231515.1 Desulfobulbaceae bacterium | reverse complement strand
TTCTTCCAATCGTTACGAATATTTTGTGGTTCCCTACCGCTGGTGGGGAAGCCTCCTTAAAAAAGTCCTAACACTCTCCAATTCAGGCTAATTCTTGCGGAATAAACATCTAATTTCTTATTGATAACCTTGAATTCAAGGGAATTATGAAAAGGGTTATCGCTCCAAAGAGCGTAGGCTTTTTTAGCCTGCTCTTGCACAGATAAAGGAAGTTTTTCAAAGGATTTTTTAAATTGAGATGAGCGATAAGATTTTATCTGTTCCATCCACCCTTCTCTGTTTTCTCTGCGCTGTGTTCAATATCCACTTGAGCAACCATAGCTTCCAACCATGCTTGAGATTGCTCACTTTCGACTAAGTTCGCCCATTCCTGGCTATTCACTTCATTAGCTTTTGATTCAAGCATTTTTTCAAATTCTTGAATCAATCCTTGTACTATCTCACTGGGTAAAGTTTCAGGTATGTGAATGGTCGCTGTATTCATAAATGCTCCTGTGTGATACCGCGGTGTTTGCATTCATCGAGAATGGTCTCCAGGGATTCCTCGATCCGGTGGTTGTATCCAATCAACGACAGCCACCGTTCGGATTGTGGTCCGTCGTAATGAATGACCAAATTGTCATTTAAAAGCGATGCTGGAAAGGTATGGGTTCCGCGACTCCACCATATCATCAACGTGGCCAGGGACAAATCGGATATTGGAGGCCGTAACTTCTTGTGTGTCCGCTTATCTTTCATAATTATCTCTCAATTGCCAGTGTTTTCTCCCGGCTATTCACTTTCATGATATCCCTTCAGGCGCGAATTCATTGCCTGTCAATTTCCGTATCACCGGGTAGTGACAATGAAAATGGCCACAAACCTTCTAAAAATTGAATTGGATCAATCCTTATGCTTTCTGGACTTCAGAAAATGTCCTATAATGGGGTTGCATGAATCATAACTGAAGTCTGGCAGATGCTCTCCGAAAAAAGTCAAATGAGAGAAAAGTGCCCCTCACGCTCTCAAAACCTCATGGCAAAAAAATCAAAGAACCCGAAACTCAAGCCCCCAAACAACAGATAAGACGAAGTATCGAATCCTCAACTGGAAAGAGTATAATACGGCTCTGATGAAGCAGGGAGGCCTGACCTTCTGGTTCGATGAATCCGTAGTTGCGGGGTGGTACAATTAAAAGAAGAAGGGAAAGAAGGGAGCTGATTATTATTAGGATATAGCGATTTCTTGTGGGTTGATCCTGCGAGAGGTCTTCCATTTAGCACTCCGACAGACTCAGGGCCTGGTATCTTCTCTCATGGACCTCCTTAAAACGGAATTCCTCCTCAAATGCGTGGCTTTAAACAAAATGACTCAAATTGGAATGCCCTTGAGTCATCAAATGTTCTGAGTTCTAAGAAATGAAGGGACACTCATTCTCTTTTTGGCATTCATGCAACAACGCCGTCGGGACTCTTTGTGCTTTGTTCTATCAATTTCGGTGTTGGAGGTGACAAAGCCTTTGATACGGCGATGCCAAGCCCCAGACTATAGAAAAAAAGTGCAGATGGCATTCCAAAATGGAACAGGAATACGCCACCAATCAGGATGCTCCCGGGTAAGAACGAAAGCCGCAGAGTACTGTCCATGTTTTTATTAAAGCTGTCTGCGATGGTAAATGCATCACTCAGGTGAATCAGGGATTCGCCCATTAAAATGATTTGTGCACTGTCAGTAGCAAGATCAGTAGCGCCCCTAAAAGAAATTGACACATCTGCCTGACGTAAGGCAATGGCATCATTTATTCCGTCTCCAATGTAACAGACTTTTCTTCCCTGCTGCTGAAGTTTTTTTATGATGTCAGCCTTTTCAGTCGGTAATATTTGAAAATAGTAATCGTCCACACCTAGACGTTTTGCCAAATACTGTGTTGGTTCGGCATTATCACCGGACAGAATGCATAACTTTAATTTACGATTGTGGAGTTGTTCAATCAGAAACGTAACCTCCTGGCGTAATTGAGATTGTAGATCAATTACACCAATTAATTTCATATTGACAGCAACCATGATGGTAGAAAATCCTTCTGAGTGGCTGTGCTTTTGTATATTTAAAATACTGTCTGGAATCTCAATGTTGGCTTGTTGTAGGTAGTGCAAACTGCCTACGTCTATGATTTCGTCATGCAATCGGGCGTGAATTCCAAACCCAATGCAATAATCTGTGCTGTCAGGCATGGGCAGGATTAAATTTAAATCGCGAGCAAAAGCCAATATGGCTTTTGCGATTGGATGCGGTTGACGCTGTTCTGCAACTCCTGCATAAAAGAGAACCTGTTCCTTTGTCCAGTTATCGCAGCAATAAATCTGGTTGATCTCTGGAGATTCCAAGGTCAACGTACCTGTTTTATCAAAAATGACGGTGTCAATATGACTCAATGCCTCTAAGGCTCGGCCTTCCTTGACGAGAATTCCATGTTCCGATGCCATATTGAGATGACTTAACATGCTAAGTGGTCCAGAAATAAACGTCAATGAGCCAAAGCCACTGTTCATGATGGCTACAGCTCCACTGGCGCCTACTGTGGCCAAGGCTAATCCACTGGCTGCCAGCACTGGCAGGGTAAGTTTATCCGCCATTTGTTCGCTACGAGCTTCGTGTTCAATTCGGAAATGAGTGGCGTTCTTGATGATTGTGGCAATGCGAGCAGAGGCAGTCTGGTGTCCTGATTTCTCAACGCGAATATACAGCCGTCCTGTCAATATCAGAGTATTGGCAAAAACGGGATCTCCAGCGCATTTTTCTACGGGTTGAGATTCTCCTGTCAATATATGTTGATCTAGGATTGCGAAGCCTTCATCAATATACCCATCCACTGGAATGGTTTGCCCGGCTATAACTATGATGATGTCGCCAGGCCTTAATTCTGTGAAAGGAATTTCGGTTTCAAGCTGGCCCATTTTGATCCACACGGACGTTGGTGGGCGTATTTCAAAGGTATTTTGTAATACCTCCTGAATTCGGGCTTCACTGCGAGCTGATATTTTGAATGCCAAAAACATCACTAGGGTCACCAGGTTGGTGGTGACATAAAAGCCTGCATATAAACCTGTTACAATAGGTAATATTGCAAAAAGCCGGTATTTCAGCTTTTTCTCTTTCCGCATTTTGAGAAAACTGTCGCGCATAAACGGTGCGGTGAGATACAGCAGACTCAATGCACTCAGAAAGGACAAGGGTGGATAAAAAATCGCACCAGCTATGGCCAGACCCGTGCTGGGAACCGTTAAACAGAGTTGGCGATTGATTTCTTGTTCTGACTCGCTAACGGAGTGCTGGTAAGTCTGTATTTGATTCTGACGTTCCTGATTGTTGAATAATGGATCAATGTGCCTTTGAACAAAGGTTTGGCAATAATCGCCTATTCTGTCCAAGACACTTTTCTCATCTGGCGTGCTATTTTTGTTTTTATGGTTTCGTAAGCCAACTAATATGGCGCCACCGGCCAAAACAAGAGGGATAAGTGGGATCATGATGGATGAGCTCGTTTAAAAAGACTGACACTGTACAAAAATCCTTTATCAAACCATTGATCCAGAATTTTTAAACCACATGTGCTTGCCAGTTGCTCGATATCCTGGACACTATATTTATAACTGCTATGCACGCGAATTAGTTCATCTTTGGCAAAGGAAACCGTCAAGTCAACCTCGGAGAGATAAACGATCTGATGGCACAGGCTCTGTAATGCAATATCAATTGAGCCTGTGCCAATATTGTATTTGCAGTGATATTGAAACAGGCTTAAATCAAAATTACCACCCAATTGATTATTGATTCTTGCAAGGCCATTTAAGGCCAGATTCGATGAAAGTTTGTGGATTGGTGAATTGGGTTGGTGCCCATAGGCACTTTCAATGACGTCAGTATCTTTTTTCAGGTCTATTCCCAGCAAAATGTAGTCATCATCACTCATGAAATCTACAATGAAATTTTTAATAAATTCTGCGGCCTGCTGGTGAGGCAGATGTCCTATATCTGATCCAAGCCAAAGAATGAACTTTGGCTCCGAAATGTTGCTGGTTATCTCTTTTATTCCTTTGTGGTAATCTGCGACCACTCCTTGTATCACAAGTTCTGGATAATCTGCCTTAAGTTTTTTTATGTTTTCTCGTAAATATTCTCCTGCGATATCGACAGGAACAAATAACGATTTTCCTTGTTTTTTGATCAAGGCATCAAGCAAACTTCTAGTTTTTTCAGCGCACCCGCTACCAAGTTCTATCAGAACTGATCCTTGATGTATGTGTGCTACTATCTCGTCTGCATTTTCTGCTAATATGTTTAGCTCGCAATGGGCTAGGTAGTAATCTTTATTTTTTGTTATTTTTTCGAAAATGGAAGACCCTGTTGAGTCATATAAGTATTTTACAGGAAAATTCTTCTCTGATGATTTAAGACCTTCACATATATCCAAGGCAAAATTATTATAATACATTGTTCTCGATCAAGAATAGGAAGCCCTTTGGTAAAAAATAGTATATTTACCTTATTGCGGTTTAAGATACTGATAATATTTTGATGATTTTTTAGTTTTCTCATTTTGAATGAGAAAATGAAACATGTTGAGCATATTTTAAATGCAGACTAAGTAGGTCGATAATATATTCTTTTTGAAATCAACAGCTTGGCTAGATGATTCTTTTTGTGGAGGTCAAATCAAGCTGGAATCAGGTTCTTCCCGATCATTTCCAACGTATCCAGCGTCCAAAACCGTGAGGGTTCTGGACGCCGGAGGCCACAATATTCCCTAACTATGGTGCTTTAATAAGCTATAGTTCCCCCAATTGTCTAGATAATTTTTCACGGTATCTCCCGCATTCATCCCACGAGCTTTAGCCGTGGGATGAATGCGGGTTAGGGGTACCCCTTCCAGGCGATAAAATAAAGATCTTCCGTTATGGTTTCATTTCACACATAAAAAGGAACACAAATCGCTGGATTGTTACAGAGCAGTGATGGTAATTCAGCTCTTGTCAGGGCATCTCTCTGAGAGATCCTTTAAGGAAAACGGAATAATTCAGAATGGTGAAAGATTTTTGATCTGATACTCAGCAGAAGTGTTTCACGAAAATCAAAGCAAAATATAGGGATTCTATGAGACCGA
>JADGBM010000158.1 GCA_015231515.1 Desulfobulbaceae bacterium | reverse complement strand
GTTTTGGGACAAGGAACAATGGGAACAAGATTGCAAACCATTATTGATTGCCTTCGATAAGTTTGAGCAGAAGTGCTTTGAAGATGGGTTGCTGTAGAATAGAGACAATAATCTCTTCCGCAGCTACAATACTCTTTTCTCAATACCCAAGGCATCAGCCATGAGCTTTTTTCACTATAGTTTTGAAAATGGACTGCTTGTTGGGTGTGAAACACTTTGGGGGAAAAATGACCCAAAGGAATGTATGTCTTTGCTTAAACAGAAATATAAAATTAAGCACCTGTTAACATTGACTACTCAGTTTATGACTTATCACGACAGAGAAGTTAAACGTCACCATATTCCGATTCAGATGATTCCAAATAAAGAGCAAGCAGATAAAGCGATCCTGATTATTGAAAATGCTCTAAAAAATAACCAAGCAATTGCGATCCATTGTACGAAAGGTATAGACCGTACGGGGTGTATCATTGGTTGCTTTTTAGTAAAGCAAGGCCATGATCCCGATGAAATTACAGACCAACTAGTTTACAACGTTGGCAAAAGGCTAAAAAGAAATAATCTCAGAAAAATTTTGGAGCCTTCTTACAAACTATTATTCGAATTTTCAGACTTTACAAAGTCAGCCATGATAAACTTGTCTAACTGACAGATGAGACGTGGTCAATTGGCTGGATTCCCGAGGCAAGATGGTATATATCATTACCCTCTACAGTTACCTTATGCTTCTCAATGTTATTATTGATGGGGGAGGCCTGCATAAAATGTACTTGCCGGTGAATATATCACTTTCTGCTCTTAATTTTTACAGCCATACAGAAAGTCACGGTGTTTTGGAAGCAGATTTTTTTGATGAGCCAGAAAATATTGCACTATTTTCTGTAAAAAAATCCAATTGTACAAAGTCCATATATCTCCTGACTATAGAAAAAAGCTGATCGACACCATTGATCAGGAATCGTGTTTAGCATTATCCACAAGGCTTTGGGCAAGGCCTTGGAATACCATGTTGTGAAACGGCAGGACTGACAGCCAGTAGAGACGGCCAAGGATCCCATTGGGGAGAAAATGTGCTGTCTGAACCAAGGTGTCTCCCTGGATGTCAAACTCCAGCCATGCTTTCCCAGGTAATTTCATTTGAGCAAGCAGGAGGAGTCGCTTATTTTCTTTGATGTCAGCAACTTTCCAGAAGTCCAAGGCGTCGCCGACCCTCAGTTTACCCTGTTGCCGCCTGCCCCGGCTTAAACCATACCCTCCGACAATCTTATCTAAGAAACCGCGAATCTGCCAGAGTATGTCATAACGGTTCCAGCCCGAGTGCCCTCCTAGAGCACAAATAGATTGAAACACCTTATCTGGGGGTGCTCCGTCCAATGAAATTCTTCGTTCATCTCGTACTACAGCTAAATGTGTATCGCCTTGATCTTTAATATCACAATATTTACCGGAGCTTGAATCACACCAGCGGCTTATGACTTGGTCGGTTTCAATCTCTTCAATGGCGCCGCGAACTGCTTGACGGTAATTTCTAGGTTTGATGTCAGGAAAATATTGTCGGGCGTTATTATTTAAAACAAGAGTCTCTGATTTTAACCCTTCTACTAAAGCGGATGCCATTTTAAAAGGGATAGGTGTAAAAAGTATAAGCCAGTAAGAAGACAATTTTGGTGACAAAAAAGGAACAGGGATAAGGGCCCTTTTTAAGTCCATTACATTTGCTGCTTCTTCCATCATTTCTTTAAAACTCATGGGTTCAGTGCCAATATCAACGACAGTATTGTGAGTGAAATTTACATCAATTGCTTTTTCAAGGTAAGAGACAACATCTTCAACGCCAATGGACTGGGTTTTTGTTTTGACCCATCTTGGAGTGATCATAATTGGCAGCTTTTGAACAAGGTTACGGATTATTTCAAAGCTGGCACTACCTGCACCAATTATGACACCGGCACGGAACCACACTGTTTGCAAAGATGTAGGAACACTTGATAATATTTCGCCTGTTTCAATACGGCTTAATAAATGACTGCTTGCAGAAGTTTTTACTCCGAGGCCGCCGAGGTAGATGATTTTTTTCACCCCGGAAGCAACTGCTACATCCCTAAAGTTTTTAGCACTTTCCCGGTCCAGTTTCTCAAAATCATCTCCAGAGCCCATGGAATGGATTAAATAGTACACTACATCAATATTCTTGAGTGCTTTGATGAGAGACTTTTGATTAAAAGTATCGCCCTCAACAACTTCAACCCTGTCAAGAACCTCAAGCCGCACTTTGTCTGCGTTTCTGACGAGAAGCCGGACATAGACATCCTGTCTTGCAAGCAAGCGTTCCTCAAGCCTGCGCCCAATATAACCAGTGGCACCGGTGATCAGAATTTTTATCTTTGAGTTGTCAGTGTCAGGCATGGTTTCTGAGTTTAAGTTCGACGGAATGAGGGTTCAGGTAATATTGTCTGGCTAGGTAGGGCTCATGGTATTTGCGAACATAATGATTAATAAGGGTAACTGGAACCAAAGATGGTGGGGTCATCAGATGGTGGGGTCAGGTCTCGAAATATCATTTTCTTACAAAGATGGTGGGGTCAGGTCTTGAAATATCATTTTCTTATATTTCAAGTCACGGTAGGAATGCCGGTTACCCGGCACCCCCTGTACAGATCCCAAGCATGCGGAATTATCGCACTGGGCTCCTGCCTCAGGTCAAACGCAGAAACATTAAATTAGGTGGTAGTGTTACGGCACCTACGCAGTGGGAATGCAATGCTTCGCTGTTTCTCGTACTCTGCTCCGTCCGATCAAAACTGCTTCCAGTCTCTGTGTACTGGTCATCGTCGTCTGAACATAGTTTCCCTTGGCCGAAGGACTTTCCTCCACGAATTCCGCTGGTGGTTGGCCGCATATCGCCCCGGTTGAACACCTTTGTTCATTAGCTTCATCGATACTATTCCTTCGTCCGACTTCCCAAGCGCGTACATATCGGGCGTTCGGTCACTGACCTTCACCGACCGGGCCAACTGTATTCCTCAGTTGGTCACACCTGGGATCTCCCGGTTTCCGTGCAAAGAGCTTGCGTACATGCACCAGTTCTCTGACTCCGCGGATCCGGTGTGCCACTCGCGATAGCGCAACGCACCGTTTTGCCTTCCCCACCAAATCACAGATAAGCGCAGACTTCGAGGTCAGCAATCCGAATAAGGTGATTTCGGAGCTCAATAGCCCTAGGCCTGCACGTACCCCTGTCAACGCTTCGCCGCTCCCTTACGGGTAGCCAACGCATGACTCGGAGGCCATAGCTGGTCGCTACCCTTTACCATGCAGGGGACTTTCACCCCTTACTCTCTGCCGGCTTTTACCGGCGCTTTCGACCTGCCCCCTTAACCCTCTTCAGGTGCGGCAGCTTTCCTAATCCTTTCTTTGATCAACCGAATTTTGCAGTGATGTAGGCGATATATTATGGCCAACACCGCGCGTGATGAAGGACCCGAAGAATTTGTACCACGCCATTCTTTATCCAGTAAACGACGATAAATGGTGTACCTGATACAACAAGTTCCTTGGTGTCGGTCAATCTTCCGGGCCTGCCCAGGTTTGGGTGATCCTGAAGGTTTTCTACTGCTTCTTTTACCCTGATTGCCATTCGTTTTGCAGCTGTAGGGTTATCTTGCGCTATATAGTCACCGGCGGAAATCAAGTCATCAAGAGCAGGAACAGACCATTCGATTTTACGCATTTTTTCCCCAGGTATTGAGAATTGCAATTGCTTGTTCGTGGCTTTTTACATCGCCATGTTGTGCAGCCGAAATACCTTCTTTTATCGCCTTCACATGCCATTCTTGGACATTGAGAAATTCTTCAATAGCTTGAGCTGCAAGAAATGATTTTGAGCGGTGAGTGGATTGTGCTAAAGCCGCTAAACGTTTAGCAACTTCAGGTGAAACCCTTGTCGAAAGTAAAGTTGTCTCGGTCATAATGGCCCTCTTTTGTTTACATTGTCATCAGAAATGATGATAGCGTGTGATTGGAAAAGATACAATATAAAACTTTCGTCTACTGGTGGAGTAAATGAAATGTGGACACGATTAATTTCTTTCAAGCCTGTAAAAAAAGGCCGTCCAGGTAAGTACCTCTAAAGAAGTTCTAACCAAAGTCCTCAGTTTAATTTATGCAATCATCTTTTAGAAATTGCATAAAGGGGGATGTGGCGACAAAAAGGCAGCTCAGGCCCAACCATCGTTGTCGGTGATGGTGCGTATGGCGGTAAGAGTCATGACGCCATCTCCGAAGTCGCCCCCGACCGGGTTTGTGACATCCATGTAAAAGAATTCATCCGGCTCGGGAAGTGCGTCTCCAATGACCTCAACCGGGATTGCCGCCTGGGTTTCGTCAGGGTAAAGAATGAACCGGCCGCTGGTCGCAAGGAAATCCTCCCCGGCTTTAGCTCGGCATTATTTTTGGCTGTTGCTCATCTCGACTATTTTAGCTAAATTGGTTGCTTTGAACATATTAGAGGTAACATTATGGAAAGTGCAGCTACAGAATTAAAACAACAGGTTAGGGAAGTAAAACTGAATTCCGGGGACACCATACTTAATTGAGTCTGGTCGAAGGCCCAAAGCCAAAAGTCAACATATCTCCCCGAGAAAAAGGTCTCCCCATACAACTATGAGAAAAAATACGATTTTAAATTGGCTTGTGGCACCTCTTTTGTTTGTTTTCCTGCTTTGTTCCTGTGAAA
The DNA here is from genome assembly GCA_015231515.1 of Desulfobulbaceae bacterium. Lineage (NCBI taxonomy): Bacteria > Pseudomonadati > Thermodesulfobacteriota > Desulfobulbia > Desulfobulbales > Desulfobulbaceae > Desulfobulbaceae bacterium. The sequence goes on along the minus strand of JADGBM010000158.1, from coordinate 411 downwards.
CAAAGATCAGAGATTGCGAGCCAACGCCATTTGATGAGATTGGCCCCTTTTACCGGCCAAATGCACCAGTAAGAAATAAAATTGGCAATGGTCATTCTCTGACAGGTAGCGTTTTATCGGTGAAGAACTGTAGCCCTCTGCCCTTTACGAAACTTGAATTCTGGCAGGTCAATAGTGAAGGAGAATATGATGATGAACATCGAGCAACGGTGATCGCAGACGGCCAAGGGAAATATTCCTTTGAAAGTAACCTTCCAACCGATTATCTCGGCAGACTTCCCCATATTCATGTCAGAATTACATCCAAAAACCATGAAGAGTTAATCACACAGTATTACCCCAAGGAAGGTGTCAACCAAGCTGAATGGGACATCGTGTTGACTCCGTTGACAGATAGATGACGTTTTTTTT
>JADGBM010000157.1 GCA_015231515.1 Desulfobulbaceae bacterium | reverse complement strand
ACAATTGTGAAAGCGAAGTTCACTTGTGATAGTAATGATGTGAATATACTGGGAAAGCCGTGTACGGGAAATCTGTATGCACGGTTTGACGAGGAGGAGCAGGGAAACCTGCTCCTTACTCTACTGGTTAAGCAAAATATAAGGTGACGCCGAATAGTTACCTTCAAATAAAAATATTTACCGAAACCCAAAAATCCGACAGCCGAAATGCCAACCCCCTTTACCCTTATAAAACAATCCACCGAATGCGCCGCCCGTCGTGGCGAGGTCAAGACCAACCACGGCACCTTCCAGACCCCGGTCTTTATGCCGGTTGGAACCCAGGCAACCGTTAAGGGTACTACCCCGGAACAACTTAAAGATCTCGGTGCCCAGATCATCCTTGGCAACACCTACCACCTGTATATCCGCCCTGGCCGCGAGTTGATAAAAAAATTCGGCGGGCTGCATCGTTTTATGGCCTGGGATAAGCCTATTTTAACCGATAGCGGTGGTTTCCAAATCTTTTCACTGAGTGATCTTGCCAAGATCACAGAGGAAGGGGCTGCCTTTAAATCACACCTTGATGGTGCTGATCTATTTCTAAGTCCTGAGGATGCGGTATTGGTCCAGGAAGATTTGGGTTCAGACATCATGATGAACCTGGATACCTGTATTCCATATCCAGCCACTCGTGAAGAGGTGCAAAAAGCCACCGCCCTGACCAGCAGGTGGGCTAAGCGATGTCGGGACGCTCAGCATCGTCAGACAGGTCAGTTGCTTTTTGGGATTGTTCAAGGCGGCATGTATCCTGACTTGCGTGCCGAAGCCCTGGAGGCGCTTATCGAAATTGGTTTTGACGGATATGCCCTTGGCGGTTTAAGTGTCGGTGAACCAAAAGATCTTATGCGCGAAATGACTGAGAAGACGGCAGCAATTATGCCTAAGGAGTTCCCGATTTATATGATGGGGGTCGGCACCCCTGAGGATCTGGTCGAAAGTGTCTTTGCTGGTGTTGATATGTTCGATTGTTTCATGCCCACCAGGAATGCCCGCAATGGAATGCTCTTTACATCAAAAGGTAAGGTTGTTATAAAGAACGCTCGATATATTGATGATATGAGGCCTTTGGATGAGAGCTGCAACTGTTATACATGCAGAAATTTCTCGCGGGCCTATCTCCGACACGTCTATATGGCCAAGGAGATTATATCATCAACGTTGAACTCCATTCATAATCTTCATTATTATGTTAATCTGATGTCTGAAATCAGAACGGCATTGGAAAATGATACGTTTATGGAGTTTCGAAGGCAGTTTTATGCGAGGCGGGAAGATTAGGTAGTTGTTTTTAGTACCGTTTATTAGCCACGACCGCACACTGACGAGTAACAGCAAACTGGAGACTTCGTTATTGTTGACGTGGGAAAATTTTATTTGGAGGAGTAACCATGTTTGCAAGTATTGCCCATGCTGCCGGAGCAGCACCATCACAACAAGGATTTATGTCTTTTTTGCCGCTTGTATTGATCTTTGCCGTTTTCTATTTCCTGTTAATCAGACCGCAGCAGAAAAAAGCCAAAGAGCATCAGGAGTTTTTAAAAAATATCAAAAAAGGTGACGTTGTTGTCTCAAGTGGCGGAATCCAGGGAACCGTTACCGGGATTACTGATACCGTCGTAACCCTTGAAATTGCCGATAATGTAAGAGTGAAAGTCTCCCGCCCCTATATCCTGGGTACCGCTGCTGCGGTGAAAGAAGAGGCCTGTAGCACAAAGGGCGGCTGAAAGCTCCCAAGAGTCTAACTGTTCAGGTTGAACAGATGAAATTAGCGGGCGTCTCATTGAATAGGTGAGACGCCCGTTTTTAATATCGTAACTCTATAATCTCTGAAGCAATAGCAGCTTTTTTCCGGATCAATCCAAGTACTTCCCAACAATCAAGAACTGGTTCTGTCATCAGAGTCACGATATTGCCGGGATTGGCCTTTTCGAGTACCTCCCCCTTTTGTGAAATAATCTTCTTTACCGTAAAAGCGTGATCGCTGAAATCTCGGGCTAGAAATTCAACTTCTTCGCCTGGAAAGAGAGGGTTTCGCATTTCAACTAATGGCTGCTTGTTTTTAATTTCCCGAACGATGCCTATCGGGGCATGGGTCTGTTTGACATTGATGCCTTCGTAGATCATCTCTTCAGCACCAGGTGTTCCACTAAAGAAGTTTTCTGTGTAGCCGCGGGAACCGATTTTGGGCAGTTCTTCGATCAATTTGGCGGGCAGCGTTACGTTGTCCAGACAGCTCGCCCCAAACTGCTTCATCTGTTCCCCAATGTAATCGAGTGCAGCCCGATAGAGTCGGACTGTGGCCCCGACGTAATAGACGCTTTTCATGCGGCCTTCAAGTTTCAGGCTGTCGGCCCCGCATCCAATCAGCTGTGGTATCTTATTGAGCAGACAGAGATCCTTGCTGTTGAATATATAGGTGCCGTGTTGGTCTTCTTCTACCGGGTAAAACTCGCCTGGTCGTTTTTCTTCTTCGAGCTGATATCTGTAGCGGCAGGGATGGGCGCAGTTGCCTTGATTGGCGTCCCTGCCGGTCATGTAGAGGCTCAGAGAGCAGCGGCCGGAGTAAGAGATGCAGAGGGCACCATGTACAAAGATTTCAAGTTTTAATGTAACTGCTTCTCTAATTTCTTGAATCTCTTTGAGTGACAGTTCCCGGGCCAGGTTAAGACGCTCGACACCTTGATTCTGCCAGAACAGGGCCGAGGCCTTATTTGTCACATTGGCCTGCGTACTCAGGTGAATTGGTAGCTCCGGCACCGTTTCTTTGGCAATACTGACTATGCCGGGGTCTCCAATAATGAGGCCATCTGCTCCAGCTTCCCGCAAAAAATTAAGATACTCAGGCAGAGGCCCAAGATCGCAGTTATGGGCCATGATATTAACAGTGATATAGGTTTTGACTTTATGATCGTGAGCGTAGGCTATCGCTTCGGCCAAGTTGGCTCTGCCCATTACTGCGTGGGCACGCAAACTGTATGAGCTGCCACCGAGGTAGACAGCATCGGCTCCGTAATGAACTGCGGTCTTTAGTTTTTCAAGGCTTCCGGCGGGGGCTAATAGTTCTGGAAGTAGCGTTTTGGGTGTTATGTTGGTTGCCATTGAGAGCCTTTACGGGTTTGTGAAAAAAATCAGTTGCTGTTGTTATCGTGGATTTGCTTTCTATTGCATTAAATGTATATTCAATATCATTTTTACATTAAGAATGGCATTAACTCAAGGGCAGGTTGAATGGCACAGTCAGGCAGTTCGCAAAAGAAAATTCTGGTGGCGATGAGCGGTGGAGTTGACAGTTCGGTTACCGCGGCGTCTCTTGTTCAGCAGGGTTTTGAGGTGCATGGCGTGTTCATGAGGCTGTCGCAGTCTGATGTGGAGGAACAGTTTGAACGGGTGCAGCATATCGCCAGGTTCCTCGATCTGCCGGTTTCGATGGTCGACTTGTCTGAGCCGTTTAGCGCCAAGGTGTTGAACTATTTCTCAAAGACCTATTGCCAGGGGAAAACACCAAATCCCTGCGTGATCTGTAATCATGAAATCAAGTTCGGTAAACTTCTTGAATTTGCAGACAAACAGGGTATTGAGAAGCTGGCTACCGGCCACTACGTAAAAACAGTTCGGGATGCGGCTGGGATCGTACATTTATTGAAAGGGGATGATCCCCGCAAAGACCAATCCTATTTTCTTTGTCGGTTGACCCAGGCACAGCTGCAAAGGGTCATCTTCCCCCTGGGTGAACTTACCAAGCCTAAGGTCTATGAGTTAGCGGGACAGCTGGGCTTGCAGGGCAAGCATGGCAAGGAAAGCCAGGACGTCTGTTTTATGGAAGGCAGGAATCTCAAAGATTTTTTTACCGATATTCCGCCAAACAGTGGTGATTTTGTCACGATAGCCGGCGAAATCAAGAAAAAGCATGATGGACTCCATAATTACACTGTTGGTCAGCGTAAAGGCCTTGGCATTCCCGATGCGACGCCCTATTATGTGGTGAAGTTAGATACCGACCAGAACCAGGTCATTATTGGCAAAGAAGATGATTTATGGCAGGATGCCCTTGTGGTCGATGCGATGAACTGGTTATCTGGTTCGGTGCCGGATATGCCGCAGACCTTTGATGTGAAAATACGGTATAGGCATCAGGCCTCACCTGCCGTTGTTGAAGCGCTGGCCAGTAGTGGCTATTCTATCCGGTTTGCAGAACCGCAAAGAGCTATAACGCCCGGACAGTTCGCCGTTTTATATAAAAATGATGAGCTTGTTGGCGGTGGAGAGATAATTGGGGATAGATGTGACTAATAAACAAAAAACGGTTGCTCTGATTACGCTGGGCTGCAAGGTTAATCAGTTTGAAACAGCCTCATTTACCAGTCGCTTTAAAGAGCATGGGGTGGAGGTGCTGCCGTTTACCCAAAAAGCAGATATCTATGTGGTCAATACCTGTGCGGTCACCGGTAAGGCCGGTTCCCAGTCCCGCCAGCTTATCCGCCGCGCTCTGCGCACCAATCCTGCCGCGCGCATTGTTGTGACGGGTTGTTATGCGCAGGTTGCCACCCAGGACGTTCTTGACTTGGTGGATCAGCCGATATGTATTGTCGGTAATGATAATAAACATCTTCTGGTAGATATAGCTCTGTCGAACACGCTCTGTGATCTTGAGATCTATATGGGCGATATCGGGCGCAAAAAGGAGATCTGTGATCTTCCTGTCCATGATTTCAGTGACCGGACTCGGGCTTTCATGAAGATTCAAGATGGCTGCAATAATTTTTGCAGCTACTGTATTGTCCCATTGGCTCGAGGCCGGGTGCGGAGTCTTGAGCCTGATCGAGTGCTGCAGCAGATTGCGGTCTTTGCCCAGGAGGGGTTCCGAGAGCTCGTACTTACAGGGATTCATGTCGGGATGTACGGGCATGATCGTAACTCGGATTGTACCCTGGCACAACTCATCAGGCGGATTCTTGACCAGAAGCATTCGATGCGTTATCGAATAAGTTCGCTTGAGCCTGGGGAGCTGAGCGATGAGCTTTTGCAGTTAACGGTAGACAACGAGGAGTTGGTGCCTCATTTTCATTTACCGTTGCAAAGTGGTGACCCAGCTATTTTAAAAAAAATGAACAGGAAATATTCCGCTGAAGAGTTTGGGGCTGTAGTCGACAAAATAATTCAGGCTATTCCGGATGCCGGGATTGGCCTTGATGTGCTCGTCGGCTTT
>JADGBM010000156.1 GCA_015231515.1 Desulfobulbaceae bacterium | reverse complement strand
AGACGGCGTAGAAGGGTTGGCCCATGTTAAGCAGAGCATTCCTGCCGGTATTGTCCTTGATCTGATGATGCCGAGAGTTGACGGTTTTCAGGTCTTGGAACAGATCAGATCCCGGCCGGAAACCGCCATTATCCCTGTGCTTATCCTCACAGCAAAGGAAATAACAGCCTCAGAACGGGCTAAATTGACCAATAATAATGTTCAGCAGCTGATTCAAAAAGGCGCAGCAGACCGCGAACAACTGATTGCCAGTGTGAAACGATTAGTTGCCACCCCGCAAAATCAACTAAAGAAACCGGCAGCCAAACCAGCACGATCGGGGCCCGGCAGGATCCTCATGGTTGAAGATAATGCCGACAATCGGCTGACCATTGCCGCTATCATCGAAGAAGAAGGCTGCGAGATCCTTATCGCTGAAAATGGTGAGCAGGGCGTGCAGATGACCGGGGCAAAAATGCCGGATCTGATTCTGATGGACAATCAACTACCAATGATGAGCGGCATCGATGCCATAAAAACTCTCAAGAAGAACCCAACTACAAAACCTATTCCAATCATTGCCCTCACCGCCAGGGCCATGAAGGGTGACAGAGAAAATATTATGGCAGCAGGGGCTGATGACTATATCTCAAAACCAATAAACCCTGATGAACTGCAGGAAAAAGTTAGAAAATGGATGGGCTAAGTTGACAACCAGGACGATCAGGCATGTGGCGATCGGCACGATGCTGGTATCGACAGACCAGGAGGAAGTTTTATACACCTGTGTAGGTTCATGTGTTGCCGTAGCCCTCTTTGACGACAGCAATAAAATTGCCGGCCTGATACATATTGTCCTGCCCGGCAACCGAACTGCTCCTCGTGGCGGTGACTCCAACGCCTTTTATGCTGACACCGGAATTCCGCTGCTGATTGCTGAAATGGAACACCAGGGAGCAGTACGTTCCAATTTAAAGGCAGCCATTGTCGGCGGTGCCTGTTTGAAGGCTGATATAAAACATAGCATCGGTTCTGACAACACCGCACAGGTACTCTCATTGCTGGCAAAGGCGAGTATACCCGTCACCAAAAAACAAACAGGGGGTGACTGCGGGCGCACCATTCGAATTTGGGTAAAAAACGGCGATCTGCAAATTCAAGAAATTCGCTCTGGAGACATGGTGCCGATTGCAACTAAGAGTGAAAAACTGCTGACGGGATCCCCCTTAAACCAAATCAGCCAAACTTTGGCTCATTTGCAACCCAGTCCGCAGGTCGCCACAAAGCTTTTTGATGCCATACATCAGAGTGCCATTGACTGGCATTATGTAGAGGAAATCCTTTGGCAGGATTTTGTGCTGGCCCTGCATGTCCTACAGATGTGCAATTCAAGGTATTACGGCGTCCCTGGTGAAATCGATTCATTTAACACCGCCCTCTCCCGTCTTGGAGCACACCAGTTTCGTCGTGTCTGTGTTGTTGCCGCAGCAGAAAAGTACAACGAAAACCTTCTGTCTAAGTCAGGTATTGACCAGAAGGATTTGTCTCGCCACTGCCTGGCAAGCGCTATTGCCGCTCAGCATATTGCCGCAAAGGTCAACCCTGACCTGCAACTGCAGGTTTTTGCTGCTGCTTTGTTGCACCCAATTGGCTGTATCGCGGCCCAACTGGCTGATGGAAATATTAATCCCGAATCCGACATTTACGCCTTGGATGACTGTCTGTTTTTAATAAAACATGATTCAGAAATTGCAATACAGCACAGACATCTGGCTCGAACCTTATTATCACAATGGCATATACCTCCAATAATTATTGAAGCGATATCTCCACTCAATTTGCCCGACATAGAGCAGGAAAAATTAAGCCCGGCTATAATTGTCAAGGCCTCCTGTATTATCAGCTCAATGCTTGGCATACGTGCCTCGAAAGAAAAGGCAAACGTCGAATTTTCACTCTACGCACTCGAACAACTGGAGCTTTCCCTTATTAATGATCTGCTTTTTGCGGAAATCATTACGAAATTGAGGACTAAAGGGTTATTGTCATGACAACACCACTCATCATCTACCTTCGAAAAGGATACACATATGACTGAAAAAATACCGGTTTTGCTGGTTGTCGATGACCGACCAGACAACCTCTTCATCATTGAGCAACTGGTCGCCGAATACATACCTACCTGCATCGTTCATACCGCATCTAATGCTGATATGGCTGTGAAAATGGCTCTGGAATACCACCCCGATGGCATTTTAAGTGATATTCAAATGCCGGGAAAAAATGGTATTGAACTGTGCCGTCAATTAAAGCAAATCCACCAAACCAGTCAAATCCCTGTGCTGCTCATCACAGCCCACACGTCCGACTCTAATTTGCGCGTCCAGGGATTGGAGGCGGGGGCTGATGATTTCATTCCCAGACCCATTGACAACCTGGAACTTGCCGCCCGTATCAAGGTAATGTTTCGAATAAAACATATGCAAGATCAACTTATTACGGCTAAAGCTGATCTTGAAAAAAAGGTAGAGGAGCGTACTAAAGAATTGTCTGCGATGAATAAGGCACTGATACAAGAGGTCAAGGAACGAACCAAGGCAGAAAACCACTTGAGAGAAAAAGAAGAAATGATTTCTTTATTATTAAATTCTACCGCTGAAGGCATTTATGGAATTGATAAAGAGGGAATCTGTGTTTTTTGCAACCCTGCTTGTTTAAACTTATTCGGCTATCAAGAAAAGGAAGAGTTACTCGGAAAGAATATTCACGAAATCGTTCACCATACAAGAGAGAACGGTTCAAGTTGTTCATTTGACGAATGTAGATCTCAACGGGTGCTCAAAGGTGAAAAATCTTTTCTTAATGACAATGATGTCATGTGGAAGGCAGATGGCAGCAGTTTTGAGGTAGAATACTGGTGTCATCCAATGAAAAAAAATATGGATATTATTGGTGAGGTAATATCCTTCGTTGATATATCGGACCGCAGGAAGATAGAAAGGGAAAAAAAAGATATTGAAGGGCGACTCAATCAAGCCCAAAAGATGGAGGCCATTGGCACCCTTGCTGGCGGCATAGCCCATGATTTTAATAATATCCTTGGTGTGATTCTTGGCTTTAGCCAGATGGCTAAAGAAGATGCTCCTCCAGGAACAAAATATCAAGAAGACCTTGATAAGGTATTATCTGCCGCAAATAGAGCAAAAGACCTGGTGAAACAGATCCTTGCCTTTAGCCGCCAAGCTCAGGTTGATCGCATACCAATGAAAATGCAACCACTCATTAAAGAGGGACTGAAGATGCTCCGGTCTTCAATTCCAACCACGATAAGCATTACCGAAAACATAGATCCAAAGAGCGGAACCGTCCTGGCTGATCCAACTCAAATTCATCAGATTTTGATGAATCTCTGCACCAACGCTTACCATGCTATGGAAACCACAGGTGGAGAGCTTTCAGTGACCTTGGAGACCACTTTCATCGACACGGATGATCAAACAATGCTTTTGCAAGTTACCCCAGGTGAAAACATTGTACTTACTGTGTCCGATACGGGAAGCGGCATTGGGCCTGATGTTATTGAAAAGATATTCGACCCTTATTTTACCACCAAAGAGATTGGCAAAGGCTCGGGTATGGGTCTGGCAATTATTCACGGAATAATGAAAGAGTACGGCGGAGCGATTACAGTTGATAGCCAGTTAGGTAAAGGATCGACTTTTCATGTTTACATTCCAGTAATTCAAAAGGACGCCATACCAGAAATAAAAGGATCTGACGATCTGCCAGAAGGCAGGGAGCGGATCTTGTTCATTGATGACGAGGAACTTCTCGCTGAAATGGGTAAGGATATGCTTGGACGGTTGGGCTACCATGTAACTGTCCGACGTAGCAGTATTGAAGCACTGGCGACATTCCAGAATACTCCAAACGATTTTGACATGGTCATAACAGATCAGACCATGCCAGACATGACGGGTTCAGACCTCGCCAGACGAATGATGCAGATACGGCCCGATATTCCGATTATCCTTTGTACCGGATACAGTAATCTTATTGATGAAGATTCGGCAAAGGGTTTGGGGATAAAAGAGTTTGCCTTAAAACCTATGACCAAAGGTACCATTTCCAAGCTGATCCGGAAAGTGTTGGATGGCCAGTGATATTTGATTTGTTAATTGAATTGGTTAACCTTAATTTTTTAGAAGCAGTTTACCTTCGCTTAGCACATCGGTTTAGGTAGCAGCTCTTGATAATCGTCTCCCTTCATAACTTCAAATTTTTGGTGATAAAGTAATGGACATTTATAAATCAAGAAAGGCAATTAATATATCAAAAGCCAATATTTTAATTGTAGATGATGAAAAAGACTTGTGTGATATGGTGGCAAGTTGGTTGAAAAGTGAAGGGATTTCATGCGATACGGCTTATTGTGTTGATGATGCAGTCTCTTTAATGCGCCGAAGCAATTATGCCTTAGTCGTTTCTGACATCATGATGCCAGGTAAATCGGGGATCGATTTTTTAAATATTGTCAGCAAAGAATTTCCAACAACTGCAATGATAATGGCAACTGCAGTAGATAAAAGAGAAACGGCTGTTTTGACATTAGAGAAAGGCGCATTCGGATATATCATTAAGCCTTTTGAGCGAAATGAATTTATAATTAATATCTTCAATGCATTAGAGCGCCGCCGAATAGTTTTAGAACATCAAAAATATGAGAGACATTTAGAACAAGAAGTTAGAGAAAGAACCGCAGATATCTATCAGCGGGAAGAGGAAATTGCGCTTAAATTGATATCTGCCTCCGGGTACAGAGACGAAGAGACAGGAGCGCATATTAAAAGAATTGGCTTGTTTGGGGCAATTCTAGCTGAAAAAATTGGTTGGGATCAGGAAAGAGTTGATTATATGCGTGTTGCCGGACCAATGCACGATGTTGGCAAAATAGGTATTCCAGATGAAATCCTTCATAAACCTGGCAAGCTGACTGCCGAAGAATTTGAAATAATAAAAGGACATACCCTGATTGGGAAAAAGATACTCGAAGGAACAAAGATCCCTCTTATCCAAATGGCTACAGATATTGCTGAGTACCATCATGAAAAATGGGATGGTTCCGGCTATCCCCACGGGCTCAAAGATGATGCAATACCTCAATCAGCCCAGATTGTTGCTATTGCTGATGTATATGATGCTTTAAGTAATGACAGGGATTATAGAGCAGCTTTACCTGAAGAAAAAGTTTTGTCCATCATGAAAGAGGTCAAAAGCAATCATTTTAACCCCTTTATCTACGACCTTTTTCTTGCAGCCCTACCAGTATTC
>JADGBM010000155.1 GCA_015231515.1 Desulfobulbaceae bacterium | reverse complement strand
ACTGTTTAAAATGATGGAAGATAAAAGAAACCTTGAAGGTTACACTAGTGCAATTTGGAAAGCTGGCTCTCAATACTGGGGGCAAAAAGGGGTATTGGTTAGTCTTATGAGAGAGTTGCCTGTTTCTTTATATTCAGGTCAGCCTTTTGATCAGAATTCAGGTTTATTAAAACCTCATGATGCAATTGATTTAACTACACTTTGGACTTACTGCTCATCAAGTGAATTTTCAGTGGTCGTTAGGCAAATTGACCAAGCATTAAAAGTCACTAATGCTACACTAGGAAAAATCCCCATTGACTGGAGTTTATGGCAAAAAGTCGCTGAAGAAAAATACCCCAACGGCCTGCCCGAACCCTACACAGATGATCCCACCCAATGGATCTTCCACGGTCATCCCTGCGGTTCAGTCATTTGGAGTGAAACAAGCAAGCGACTGGAAGTCGCTTCTGTTCGCACCGACCACACCGTCCTGCATATCGCCGTAGCCCGACTTCTCGGCTACCGCTGGCCTGCCGAAGGTAGAAGCGGCTTCCAGCCGCTTTCATCCTCCTCCGAAACCACGCGCCAAGATGGCGCGTCTACTCTCGAACTCGCCCCCGAACAACGCGAGTGGGTAAACCGTTGCGCCGATCTAGTCCCCTTAAGTGATGAAGACGGCATCGTCTGCATCCCCTCCGTCCGAGGTGAAGCTGTCGCCAGCGACCGCCTGCTCAACCTCCTGGCCGCTGCCTATGATAAGGCATGGTCCACCACTATCCTCGATCAACTTCTCACCTCCTGCGACCACGCTGGTAAAACACTCGATTCCTGGTTACGAGAAAAATTCTTCACCCAACACTGTAAACTCTTTGGCCACCGACCATTTATCTGGCATATCTGGGATGGTCTTTCCGACGGTTTTGCGGCTTTGCTAAACTACCACAAACTCGACTACAAAAACCTGGAAACCCTAATCTATACCTACCTAGGCGATTGGATTACTCGCTGCAAAGTAGAAGCGGCTTCCAGCCGCTTTGAAGAGAAACGCCAAGATGGCGCTTCTACGCTCTCCGATCCCGAAACCAAACTTGCCGCCGCCGAAGCCCTCAAAAAAAAGCTAGAGCTCATCCTGCAAGGCGAAGCACCATATGATATTTTTGTGCGCTGGAAATCTCTGGCTGAACAACCGATAGGCTGGAATCCAGATCTTAATGACGGCGTCCGCCTCAACATCCGCCCTTTCATGTCAGTACCAGACATCAAAAAAAAAGGTGCCGGTGTTCTCAAAGACAAACCCAATATTAAATGGGATAAAGACCGCGGCAAAGATGTCGAATCCGCCCCCTGGTTCCATAAATTCAAAGGCGACCGTATTAACGACCATCATCTGAGTCTGGCTGAAAAACGAAATGCAAAGGAGCAAAAATGACTGAAATATTCACAAAAGCAAAGTTCTGGAAATGTGCCCTACAGGTTAATCCCTCTAACTATATAGCTTATCGGGGTGGGGATCACGGCATGACGGAAGAACGATATAATCAAGAACTGGTTAGGGTTGCCTTGGAAAATAATATTAAGGTTATTGGTCTGGCTGATCATGGCAATGTTGAAGGTGTTGATGCGATCAGAACAGTTATGAACACACAAGGAATCATCGTTTTTCCGGGCTTTGAGATAGCGTCTACTGAAAAAGCACATTTTGTTTGTCTGTTTGATGAAAAAACTTCCACAGATCAGCTAAACCGATACTTGGGGGCATTGGGTTTGACGGATCCTAAAGATGGTATTTATCCTTCCAATAAGGGAGGCAACGATTTGATTGCCAAGGTGGAAGAGTTGGGTGGTTTTATATACGCAGCACACTGTGAAGAAGGTAGTGGGGTCTTGAAGCAGAAGTTGTGCCATGTGTGGAGTGATATAAACCTACGGGCTGCCCAGATAAAGGGAACCCTGGATGAACTAAAAAATGATGAGGAAAACAGGTATCGGAAAATATTACTCAACAAAGACCCAGCATACGAAAGAGAAATACAAATGGCCATCATCAATGCCAAAGATGTCGCAAAACCCGAGGATTTGGCTAACCCCAGAGCTTCATGTCTCATAAAAATGACAAATCCTTCTTTTGAGGCATTCAAACTTGCTTTTAAAGATCCGGAATCAAGGGTGCGCTTAAACAGTGATGTATCTGAAAAATACTTCTCACACATTGAAAGTTTTAAAGTTACGGGTGGTTACCTGGATGGAGTTCATATTAGTTTTTCAGATCATCTTAACACAGTTATCGGTGGTCGAGGTACAGGAAAATCAACGCTACTGGAATGTATACGCTATGTTTTAGAACGACGGCCCATTGGAAAAAACGCAGAAAAGCAGCATGATGAAATTATTAAGGAAAACCTTGGTAAATCAAAAGCGCGAGTTGAACTGGTTGTACGTTCATCAAAAATGAACGGCAAGCGTTTTACTCTGGCCCGGAGGTACGGAGAGACCACCAGTGTGACTGATGATAACGGGGCACCATCCTCATTTACACCGAAGGATCTATTACCAGAGATCGAAATTTACGGACAAAATGAGATCTTTGAAATCGCTCAAAACAAGATCAGTCAAAGTCAATTATTAAGCAGATTTCTGGAAATTGGTCAACATGACAGTGCATCAAAAATTCAGTTTGTGCTTAAAAAGTTGTCAGAGAACAGGCAAAAACTGATCGATTCATCAATGAAGATGGCAAGAGTCGAGGATGAAGTAGCTCGGTTACCAAAACTAGAAGAGCAGGTGGGGCAGTTTATAAGTCTTGGTCTGGAAGATAAGCTTAAAATTGTACCGCTGTTGGAAAAAGAAAGAGGCATTATGTCTCGGGCTTTGGAAGAAGAGGGGTCTAACCTTAACAACGCTTTTGAAGCTGTTAAGGATAGTCTTCCGGATACTACTTTTTTAAGCGATCATTCCCTGGAGGGGTTACCTCATGCTGAAACTTTCCGTAAAATCAAAAAGGTATTGGACAAGTTAAGCTCCGATGCCGGAAATATCTTAAGTCAGTGGGATAAGATATACATAGAGGCAAAAACAAGCATTGATAAATACGCCTTGGAATGCAGTGATAAACTTCAAAAAGAAGAAGAAACTTTAGAGAAAACCTACCGAGACCTTCCCTGCAGCGAAGGTAAAACAGGAAAAGAAATCGGTATAGAATACCAGCGCTTAATTAAAGAAATTGAACAGATTCGTCCCAAGAAACTTGTCATTGAAAACCATAGGAAGTTAAGTGCTGAGCTCAACACGCAACGTCAATCTATATTGGGGGAACTGTCTGCGATACGGGCTGACCACTCGGCTCAGTTTGAACGCTCCTTAAAGGAACTAAATAAACGCCTAAAAGGGAAGTTACGGTTAGATGCTAAAGCAGAATTTGATCGTAGGCCGGTGATTGATTTTTTGTTGCAATGTAACCTTGATGGAGTTGGTGAAGGCAGACTGAGTTGGATTGAATCGGCAGAAGATTTTTCACCCGTAAAGTTAGCTCAATTCATCAGAGAGGGAGCAAGTAAACTTCGTTCTGCTAACTGGAGTATTACCCCTACAGTTGCAGATGCCTTGGTGCGTTTAACGAAAAATCAGGTCTTGGAACTCGAGGAGCTGGAGTGCCCTGATGTAATTACAATTGAGCTGAACACTGCCCATGAAGGAAAAGAACTTTTTAAACCTCTTGAAAAACTCTCCACTGGGCAGCAATGCACGGCAATATTGCACCTGCTTCTTTTACAGAATCTGGATCCTTTAATAATGGACCAACCGGAAGATAATCTGGATAATGCTTTTATAGCGGATCGTATCGTAACCGAACTACGCTCTGCTAAAATTGCTCGCCAATTCATTTTTGCCACCCATAATGCAAACATACCTGTTTTTGGTGATGCTGAATGGATTGGTGTTTTTGAAGTTTCTGATGGGCAGGCGCAGATGCCTAGGGAGTCACAAGGAGCAATAGATGTTTCAGTGGTTCGAGATAAAGCTGCTATTATTCTTGAAGGTGGCAAAGCTGCTTTTAATCAGCGTAAATCCAAGTACGGTTTTTGAGGTGAGATATGTTAAAATCTGAATTATTGGAAATTTTAGCAAACGGGGAAAATTCCGGAGTTGAATTTAAACGAGATGACATCCGTCCTGAACAGTTAGCTAAAGAAGTTGTCGCATTTGCAAATCTCCAGGGGGGAAAAATTATCCTTGGGGTAGAGGATGATGGCCAGATATCCGGTTTACAGCAAGAATCAACACAGGAATGGGTGTTAAATATTTTTAGAGATAAAGTGCATCCTCAGATAATTCCTTTTTATGAAGAAATCGTGCTTGAAAACCAAATGAGGGTTGGCATAGTTACGATATCTATGGGGTTAGCAAAACCTTATGTGCGCCGGCATAACAATCGTGAAGAAGTTTATATACGTATGGGTGATCGTTCAGAATTAGCAAGCCGAGAGCAACAGCTACGACTTTTTGAAAGTGGAGGCTTGCTTCATGTGGAGGTCATGCCGGTTGCCGGAACTTCATTTTCAAATCTTGACAAGGATCGCTTAGATTTTTATTTACGCCATATAATTAAAGACCCAGATGTTCCTGATAGCGACTCTCTTTGGATTAGTCGGTTACTAGGCTTGGGAATGATGGCTGAAGATGGTATGGGTAATTCCGTTTGCTCAGTAGCGGGACTGTTGTGTTTTGGAGTTAACCCTCGACGTTTTCTGCGACAGTCAGGATTGCGTCTTATGGTATTTTCAGGAATAAATAAAGAATATCAAGCACAGTTAGATGTAGTGCTTGACGCACCTTTGGTTGGTCGTTGGAAAAATAATAATTTTGGAGAAAAGGAGTTAATAGATGAGGGAATTATTGAGAAGTTTTCAGCTGCTATAGAACCTTTTGTTACTCAGGAGTCAGACTGTATTGACGAAAATATGCGGCGGGAGAAATCTTGGATTTATCCTAGGGAGGCTATTAGAGAAATCACCATTAACGCATTAGCTCATAGAGATTGGACAAGATCGGTTGATATAGAAATAAGTTGTTATTCCGATCGTATGGAAGTTATTAGTCCAGGGAAGCTTCATAACTCTATGACAATCAGTAAAATGATTGCAGGTCAAAGGTCGCCGCGAAATAATCTGATTATGGAAGTTTTAAGGGACTACAGCTATGTTGATTGGCGTGGTATGGGTGTAAGAACCAAAGTTATCCCCTTGATGCGAAATCAGAATAAAAAGGAGCCTGTTTTTGAGGCTACAGAAGACTACTTAAAAACAATTCTACCAAGGAAAGATAAAGCATGAAGGTGATCGACCACCTCATAACCGCGATCCGTTCTGCATCCATCTTCAACCCAGATGTGCAATCCTCCCCTGCATGTATTTTA
>JADGBM010000154.1 GCA_015231515.1 Desulfobulbaceae bacterium | reverse complement strand
GTCGTCTTTATCGTTTGTGCTTTTCTCAAGTGAACTGATCTTCTCTTCGTACTCCTGTTTGAACTTCTCTGTTTCCTTGAGTAAATCCTGCGAAACGAGTTTAATCTTACGATTGGCCATGGCTTTAACATGGTTTACTTTTCCCGTGGTTGATCTATTCATGGACTCGAGAGATTGTATCTCGTTTTTTAGTTTTTCAATCTCTCGCTGTTGCAGAACGATCTCCCTGTCTTTATTGGCCTCGTGCTCTTGTTTACGGTTAAAGAAACGGATGAACTCTTTTTCATAAATTGATTTAAGCTGGGTTTCTGATTTCAGGCATGATTCACCCAGACGATTTGCCCGTTCAAACAGGTGGCATGCTTTTCGCTTTTGACCCCGCCTTAAGCAGATTCTGCCGAGATTTATATAGGCTTCACCCAGAGCAGGATCTATCCGGATTGCATTTTTAAAAGAGGTGTATCCCGATTCTGGGTAACGGATATGAACCATCCATAGTAATGATAAGACGACCGGCAGACTGAGCATAGCAATCTGTAAGAGGCTGTAAGCCTGGGTATAGAAACCTAAAGTAACTCCATTGAGAATCAGAAATGAAACAACGGTGCCTATCATCGCAATCGTTATTGAAATAATATTCCTGATAAAAAAATTACGATTGCTGATAAAGCGCACTACCTCCAGTTTATCTTCCTGTAGGCAGCCTAACTTAAGCCATGCCTGAGCATCATCATTATGTCGATTGAGTTTTTCCCTTTGTTCTTTTATCTGTTTATCAAAGATTCTCGGATCAATTTCCGGCAGATTATTTATGTTCATTGTCAATGCCTTCATCGATTTTTTCCTGTGAACCTCATGCAGAAATCTCCAAGGTCTTTGCGGGTTGCAGATCCGTGAAATCGGGCAATTTCTTCACTGTTACAAAAGAGAATGAAAATCGGGTAACCGCCGATATCAAACTTCTGGGCATACTGTTCACGATCTGATGTACTGGCTACGTAGATTTCCAACTCGCCGCCGAACTGCATTTTCAGCTCTTCGATTACCCTGAAATCATCATCAAAGAACAGGCTGTTAGCAAAGTTCGCCAACAGGATTGGCCGTGATATTTGATGTACGGATTCCATGAAAATGTTCAAATCTGTTTCTTCCTTCCTCATCGTATCGCCACTATGTCTTTATGGATTTACACTATACGAATGCAGCACAGCTTAATCATAAGGCAGTAACTGTGCCACTCTCATACAAATTAAATTTACTCTGTAATATCAGGCAATTACTGGTAATCGCCAGACAATTGATCTGCTGATAGTGTCCACGGTTGGGCATATGTGTATTGGGCAGATGTGTGTTTTTTGGACACATAAAGGGTGCGGGGTAAAGTTAGCCGCTATTGGGCCTGAGGAAAAACTTGGTGGCGGATTATTTAGAGATGTTACGTTCTTGAAGTTTCGTTTAGAGTTTGCTACGGCTGATATCGAGCATTCGTGCTGCTTTGGCCTTGATCGTCTGCCGATATTTCATTTCACATCCAACAATTTTTGTGATAAAAAATTATTAACTAATTCAGGGTTAAAAGCACAGTTCGACAGGGTTCAACGTTCCAGGTGTTCTTCCCGTCCACTGATTCAAAAGAGTTGAGTCAAAGTAATAAGGAACTCATTTAAATGATTCTAATTGTTGAAGATATCGCCAAAGAACTGAAGCAGCGTCACGACGTTGATCTTGGCTCCTATAACAGCAGTTTTTTATTAAAAAAGCTTAAAAGCCGCATGGCCAGTCTTGCCATAACCGTTCCGGAAGACTACCTGACCTATTTCCGAAAAGATCCTGGCGAAGCGCTCCTCTTAATGAATGAAATAGGTATCAGCGTCAGTCTGTTTTTTCGTAACACCTTAGTATACTCTATCATTGAGCAACAACTCCTCCCCCCAATAATAGCTGCAAAGCAGCACAGTGGCCGTCAGGAGATCCGGGTCTGGAGTGCGGGCTGCGCCACCGGTGAAGAGCCATACTCCATTGCCATCCTGCTGCACCGACTGTTGAATGAGGAGATCACAAACTGGAAGGTGCATATTTTTGCCACCGACATTGATCAGGAAAGGCTTACATCGGCGGCAGCAGGAGTATACCCTCGTGCTAAACTGGTCGATACAAGGATCGGAATTGTTGACGAATATTTTAGCCAGTCCCGGGAAAAGTACATCCTGAACCCGGCTATTCGGCAAATGGTCAACTTCTCTTTAGATGACCTCGCTTCATCAGAAAAAATTGCCCCGGCAGCCAGCATTTTCGGCTCATTTGATCTTGTGTTGTGCCGAAATGTGATGATATACTTTAATAACTCGGCTAAGAGGCGGGCCATCCAAAAATTCGTCAAGACCTTAAACAGCTCGGGCTATCTGATTCTGGGGGAATCCGAATGGATTGACGACAGCCTGAAATCTAACTTTATTGAAATTGACCATACCAACCGGATTTACAAAAAAAGATAGGAGTAGTCCAATGAATTTCTTAAATCAGCTCTCTATAAAAGCTCGAATCACAGTACTCTTCATCTTTTTCCTGCTCCTTTTTGCCCTCTTTGGCCTCTTTACTATGCAGAGAGCCCAAATCCTTGGTGAGTTAACCAGAACCCTCTATAAACACCCCTTAAAAGTTTCAACTGCGGCGCTTGCGGCAGAATCAGGTGTTGTGAAGATGCATAGGGGGATGAAAGATTTGGTAATAGTGTCGTCGCAAATGGAAATAAACATGACCATCCAATCTGTTCAGGCGCAGGAGAAAGAGGTCTACCAGAATCTGGACATCATAAAAAAGAAAATCCTCGGAACTGAGGGAAAAGAACTTATCCAGGAAACCTTTGAGCTTTTTTCCGGTTGGAAACCAATCCGGCTCGAAGTTGTAGACCTTGTTATACAGGGGGATAAAGAAGGGGCTGCTCGAATCACCCTCAAAAAGGGGGCTGATCACGTTGCCAAAATCGAGCAGAAGATGCAAGAACTTTCCCGTTATGCCCACGGTAAGGCAGACAGCTACATGGCTAGTGCCGATGATACCCTGCAACAAATTAAGACTATGATTTTTGGGGCTATCTGTCTGGTTGTCTTTGTCTGTCTGCTCTCGGCCTTCGTGGTAATCAGCAGCATTACCAGATCCCTTAGACTTTTACAGACTAAGATGTCCCAAATCACCAGCAGTGGCGATATGAGCCCAATTGATTTACCGGGCAAAAATGAAATTACCGAACTGGCCTCGCACTTCAACATCCTGGTTTCAATGATCAAGGATCAACTCTGGCTGCGCAACAGTATAGATGAGATCAACCGGGTATTGAGCGGTGATCAGACGTTAGAAGAGTTGACCGACAAGTGCATCAGCATAATCTCTCGGAGCATTGACGCCTGTGCCGGGGCTTTCTATCTTTACGATAACAAGTCTCGTACCTGCAACCTTACCGCTTCATTTGCCTTTGTTGAGCGAAACTATCTGGCCGGCAGTTTTGCTGAAGGAGAAGGTATCATTGGTCAGGTTGCCATTGAGAAGAAACCTATTCTCTTGAAAAATATATCGCGAAGTGACGCCTGTGCCAATAGCGGCACAGTCAGTGAGCCGCCAACCTGCATCTACGCCGTGCCGATAATCTATGAGCACGAGCTGCTGGCTATTCTGGAGGTCGCCTCATTTGAGTTCATAAATACCAAAAAGAAACAGTTTGTCGATGAAGCGTCCAGTGCAGTATCCAGCCTCCTGAATAACGCCATTCAAAGCAAAGAGATAAAGGAACTTTTTGCTGCCTCTCAGCAGGCAAATGAAGAGCTGCAGGCCAAGACCAGCGAAATTAATGCCCAGAATGAGGAGCTTGGCGCTATCAACAATGAACTACAGGCCCAATCCCAAGAGATGGAGGCGCAGCGCGACGAATTACAGGCCCAGACCGCTGAACTGGAGGCAAGAGGTGTTCAGGTCCAGGCGGCTGATAAGTTAAAATCTGAGTTTCTCTCCAACATGAGCCATGAACTGCGTACCCCGTTAAACAGCATCATGAGTCTATCGCAGTTGATGATCAGCAGAGGTGTTGACAAGGACCCGGCCAAGGCAGTGGAATACCTCAAGGTTATTGACCGAAACGGCCGCCAACTGCTTAATCTGATCAACGACATCCTTGACCTGACCAAAATTGAATCAGGCCGCATGGATGTTTTCCCAACAAAATTTGCAGCACAGAGGATTATTGACCGTGTTTTAGAGACCGTAACGCCCATTGCTCAAAAGAAAAACATCCAGTTTGAAACGAATATTGATCAGGTGCCTCTCCTGTTTTCTGATGAAGATAAGCTGTATCAGATACTGCTGAATTTTTGCTCAAACGCCATAAAATTTACAGAGAAGGGGTTAATTAATATAACTGTTAATACCGCAGACGATAAGATCTCTTTCATAGTAAAAGATAGCGGTATTGGCATCTCAGCTGACGATCTGGCGACTATCTTTGATCAGTTTCGCCAGGTTGATGGTTCGTTTACCAGAGCTCAGGAAGGAACAGGCCTAGGCTTGACCATTTCCAAGAAGCTGGCAATTCTTCTGGGGGGCAATATCACGGTCGAGTCGACTCCTGGTGTTGGCAGCACCTTTACCCTTACCCTGCCAACCAGCATTTCAGGTGTCAAGCTTCCTTTAGAAACCAACGCTGCTCTGCCCACTCCAAATATGGTAAGTGACCAACATTCCGCCGCCCAGACTGTTTTGGTTGTTGATGATGAGGAAGAGGCCCGCACCACCCTGTCAAACTATCTGATCGAAGGCGGTTACAAGGTGCTTTTGGCCAGGAGTGGTAAAGAAGGGCTGGAGATGGCGAAAGCACTTCAACCAGACGTGATCAGCCTTGATCTGTTGATGCCTAATATGGATGGCTGGGAGGTCCTCAGGCATTTGAAATCTGCTCCGGAAACTGTTGCCATTCCGATAATCATTTCCTCGGTCTCAAAGGACACGGATACGGCGTGGGCTTTAGGCGCTGCCGGATACGTGCCGAAACCTGTGCACAACAAATTACTACTGGAGGAGATCGGGCGTGTATCGAGGGGGGTATCGACCAAGCGCCTGTTAATTGTCGACGATGACCTTGGTGTGCAGGAATTTTTAAAGAATTTTTTAGAGGCCAAAGGCTTTATTGTGGAGACTGCCAGTAATGGTAAAGAGGCGCTGGCCATGGTTGCCAACTCCCCGCCGCATTTACTAATACTTGATCTGTTGATGCCTGACGTGGATGGCTTCAGCGTCCTTGAACAACTGCGCCAGAATCCTAAAACCAGCGACTTGCCAGTCATTATTCTGACCTCCAAAGACTTGACAGATGGGGATTTACAACG
Organism: Desulfobulbaceae bacterium; assembly: GCA_015231515.1. Taxonomy (NCBI): domain Bacteria; kingdom Pseudomonadati; phylum Thermodesulfobacteriota; class Desulfobulbia; order Desulfobulbales; family Desulfobulbaceae; species Desulfobulbaceae bacterium. Next base: position 50 of record JADGBM010000154.1, on the reverse strand, counting down.
TTTGGCCAGCGCCGTAAAAACCATCCGCAAAGATAAACTGAAAAAGGAGA
>JADGBM010000153.1 GCA_015231515.1 Desulfobulbaceae bacterium | reverse complement strand
GTGGTAAGAAATTTTAAAAATGCTGTAGCCGATGATCTGGAAATCTAAGGCACTAAACCCAAGTAAGCAAGAAAGTTCCGAGGGCAAACATTAGCTGTCGCAATCGATATCCTTGCCGAGTCTCTCGCGTTGTGTTATATAGCAGAAAATTTTACGACATTGCGCGCCCGTAGCTCAGCTGGATAGAGCGTCGGACTTCGAATCCGCAGGTCGGGGGTTCGAATCCCTCCGGGCGTACCATATAGAGAAAGGGTTTCAGCTTTTTGGCTGAAACCCTTTTTTTGTTCTCCGGTCCTCTTCCGGTCCACGTTATTTTTTTGCTTTGCGCAATATGGATTTCGTGAATTCGGTACAGATTATTTTTTCGGGACCACAAAGTCCACCAATTCCACTAAAACAATCCTGTTTTTTGACAACCTTCTAAAAAGGCCCTTTTGAGAAAATTGCTATTGGCATACGGGGCTTTTTCTGCCTGTTGTTGCACTGTGTTGAGTGAGGCTAGGGGATCTATGCCGTAAGCGTCTCGAAAAATACGAATCTGTTCAAGCCAGTCCTTAGCATCGCCACTACAACACTTGTTTTTGTAACGTTCCTCAATACCGTAAACATCCTTCCAGGTTTCAATTTCCTCATCCAGCATAGGCGGACCAAATGCAAGCTGAATGTCGTCTAGTTCAAGGAGATCGATGTCTGGTTTGCTGAACTCAATTGTCACTTCAATGTTATAGCCGGGATTCGCATATGGATAGAAAACTTTTCGCCTATGAGTTGCTCTGGCAGGGTCCTTTGGAGTGTATGCAGGGTCTTTAATGGTTTTGTAACTACTGTTGCAGTGATGGCACGCCGGAACGAGATTACGGAAATTTATTGAGTTGAAAGGGTAAAGCTTTTTGGGGAGATAGTGGTCGTATGCCTCTCGCGGCGTTTGATTTGCTCCAAGCATATCGGATATCCCGCAAAAAGGGCACTTACCGACCGTATTCTTCTTCATAAACGCCTTGTAGTGGTCGTCAATGTTGCCTATTTTCTTTTTAAGCGCTGCAATATCTATGTTGTCGTAAAGGCCTCTGAAGAACACAGACAGTTGTTCGCATAAAGCCTTATGCTGTGGTGGGATGTCTGCGTAGCGAACAAGATGTGTTGCGGAATCATTGTCGCACACCTTTTGAATGTTGTTATTACCTTGGTGCCATCTCTTGAATTGCTTGATGTCAGCTCTCGACAACCTGGCAAACATGGCATAAATGCGCTCAACATGACCGTAAAAAAAATCTGCTCCTTTTGTGTCTGAGTAATAGAATGTCTTCATGACCTCCTTCAACTCAGGATTTACATCAAATAGCTCTAGGCGGAAAGCTCCTGCTTTATGCGCCCTGCACCACACCTGATAGAAAATGAAGTTAATAAACCGCTGCATCCTGTCCATCGTATGAGGTACATATATGTACGGAAACAGCATCAGTCCTTTGCCTTCATACTGTCAAGTATAGTTTTAATGAGCAACATCTTTTCTACCGAATCACCCAGTTGTTGGTTGATTTCTTCGATGAGCTGCTCTTTGTCCTCTTTTTCGTTTTTCAAGCGTTCTCTGAAACCCTCAAGAATCAACTGGGCGTGGCCTCCGATGGTTTCCCGCTTGCCGAAAGTATTCATGGTGATCTTGTTGATCGACGCGCCCAAGGTGTTGTAGTCAGGTTTGCTAATGCTCACTACGCCAGTTTCTTTATCTTTATTAAAAACCAATACCTTTTCCGGCCTGCTGTCAGAAATCAAGAACGGTGTGTGAGTGGTAATAAGCATTTCGTGACCGCCCTTTTTTGAAGTCTCCGGGAAGCACTCCTTAAGTCTAGAGATAAATTTAGAGCGCCAATCGGGATTGAAATGGGTGTCCGGTTCATCCAACAAAAATAGTACATTGCTGTCTCGGTACAGTGTGCAAAGCCCAAGAGTGTGCAGGAACTGATTCTCACCGTCGGAAAGCGCCTTACTGTAAACGGTGGCGTCAACGCCAGTTTTTTTTAAAACGACATCTTTAAAGCGCATTACTCTTTGATCAGATGGCAGCGTGGGGATAGTCTCATTCACATACAGGCTTTCTGATTGGTACATCTCCAGCTTGTTTTGATTGCTCACCGAGTAGAGATTTAGAGTCAGCAATAACTGAAAGGCCCGAAAAAGATCAAGTGGCTTGCCAAAATGCAGAGCAAAGGCCTCTTGGCAAGCATCATCCAGCCAATAATCCATATAGTGAGTATCTGTGACATCGTCATAAAAATGCGCGGTTGCACATTGGCGCAGCTTTTCTTGAATACCCCGTGCATTTCCCAATATCGGCCACTGATCGCTGTTGTCGGAGGAAACTCCTTGTCCAGATGGATACAGGATATCTCGAAGAATGATGCGGAAATACGTGACACCTTCCAACCCCATTGCATCCTTGTAAGATTGAAGGTGGCTAGCCTCACCAAGAATGAAATTGCTGAGTAGAATGGCTTGGTTGAGGTCTTGATCCAGAAAAACTAGTCTACCTTCCGGCTGACCGGCATAAGGGGTCTCATTGCGCACCGAATCGAGATATTCATCAAAATGAATGAATCGCATTTTAAAAAAGGGCAGACTAAGGATTTCATTTTCGCCGGATGAATAAGCCACCACAAAATCAGGCAATACAGCTTTGATCAGAAGGCGACCCAAAGGGGTTTTAGCTTCAATACCTTTGCTATTCAGGACAAAAAACTGGGGTCCACGGCCGGACTCCTTCACTATTCTGACATGCGGTTGATGGAGTTCACCTTCATGGTCAAAACCGGAAAATGTCCGACTCAGGTACTCCAGCTCAAAGGAATCTGGAATACCTTTTTCCTCCCGAAAACCGCCAGGTACTTTCTCGGGGTCATACTCAAACAACTCTGGACGGTAATCCAGGCTCTTACAATCCAGATGAAAAAAGATCGCACCAATTACTTCAAGTAGGTTAGATTTACCACTGCCATTGGGGCCAGCGCAAACAAAAGGTGAAAAGCCCTGCTCAGTATGCAAAACCCACTGGGTACGAAAATAGTATTCGAACCCCGTTTGCAGACTACGAAAGCCTTTGGGATCAGTGATCTTAAGTCGCAGCAATTTCATTCTAAGGGACCTTCTCCAACCAAAGAAAACAGCAGGAGCTTCATCTCGTTGTCAAAAAGCTGTGCCAACTGCTTCTCAGCCAGCAGGTCGAAGAGAGAAGTCTTGATAATTTCATAACCGGCGAAATCCACCGTTTCCAATTCACATAGTTCAGACATAAGACTGTCGAAAGAAAGAGGCTCGATAGCGTATGCAAAAATATCAGTCACATCCTTCTTGGTGAAAAGACGTTTCGCGGCCCCGTCTTCATCTTCAAACTCGACATCGTCCGGATCAACACCCTGTTTTTGCCAGCTGTTAAAATCAGGTATGCTGCTGGACAATCGTCTGACTGTTTCACTTTGCAATCTATTTAATTCCTGGAGCGATTCTGAAGGCCAGCTTATGCTCGCCATGGCTCTGCGCATTGCCTCGAAAGGCTCTGTGGCGTTCCTTAGTACATCCTTCTGTTGTTCGAGCCAACCCAAGTCAATCTTGGGAATATTGCCCACCATAGACCGGGCTAGCTCGGCGGTTTTATTGATGGATTCCATGTATTCGAGGTTCAGTGGCTTTAAAGATGCCTGCGCTTGTTCAATGGCTTCAGAAATTCCTGGCATCAGTTGTAATTCATGTAATGGTGTGTGCAAGCTAGCAAGTTGTTCCGTTGCCCGCCTGAAGGCATCCAGTCGCGGCAGATCGAGTTTGGAAAATCGAACAGCTTCCTCTTGTGCAGCCTTTAGACTAGTAGCACTTAGGTTAAAGGCATTTAGATTGCCAAGAGCCGCCTTCATATGCTCGGGCCAAACAGGCTCAGAAGGGACAGTGACTTCCTCTTGTCTCTCATCCTGTATTTCTTGTAGTTCACGACCCAAAGGAATGCGTGACAAATCCAGCTCACCCTTGAATGCTTTCTGGCTCAAGGCACCATAAAGGTTTTCCAGTTCGACGAGGCTTTGCTCGTAGCGGAATTTTATATCTTCAACCTTTTCAACAATGATGGCGAATTGGTTTTGGATATTGATCGGTGGTAAAACAAAATCGATTTTTTTCATTTCAGACATCGGCGGTAAATTAGGAATTGCTCCGCCGCGATTTGAAGGAAAGTATTTATTCTTGAATTGAGGACTCCCGAACAAATATACAAAAAATATTTGCCTCATCATATTTGTGTTTAGTGAGACCTTGAGTAATGCCTGATTGATAATGCCAGGCTGCGCGCCTTCTGGAACAATTGACAATTTCCCCAAATAAACTCCAGAACAACTTATCAAGATGTCACCCGGAACTACCTTAAAATCAATCAACTCTTTATACTTTTGCTCATCAATAAAATACCGTTTAAAAGAGTAATCATTATTCATGATATTGCTCATAAACCAGATAACCGGACTCAACGAATATTTCTTTCTTTAGTGCCCCACCAAATGGCCCTCTTTTAAGTGCGTTTTTCGTTGGGAGAACAATTTGAGTTAGGTTTCTTGTTTCCCACCCCTTCTCATTCCGCACCGGATCGCCAAACATCTCCAGAAAGATGCTCTTGAGCAGGTCGTTGAGATGTTGCAGGTGAAGTTTGCGCTGGACAATCAGTTCTTCAACTTTGCCAAGCAAATGGGCAATGCGGCTTTGGTCGTCGAGAGATAGGAGAGGGATTTTAAACTTAGCTAAATCCGTTTTATTGAACCCTGCTTGAGCTGCTCTAGCACCGACGTTAGCAATAAAATTCTGGAACACAGGACCTTTCAATAGGTAGTACAAAAATGGTTTAGTTATTTTTTTCTCATCAGGAATCGTTTTAATAATAGCAACATTATAAGCACCGCTTAATCCCATCAGTATTTTCCCAACTGACGCACCATATCTACCTATAAGAACATCATCAGAAGAACACGTGTTTAATTTTTGTGACAATTTCACAAATTCTGGCGTAGTCCTTTCTGGTTGCGTGAAATCACGTATCTGTAGCATTCGGACATAACCACCTAATGGTTTCTCTGACCATTCGTGTTTGGGGGGTTGAGTTCCTCCTTGGAAATCACAAATGTCGGTTATCGGAATAAATTTCATCCAATCATCTCCCGCAGCTCAAGCAACTCACACACAATACCTCCTTGTACGGCGGTCAAATCTTCCATCTCGGTATCACCAACCTCGGCCTCAATCAGTTTGTCCAAAATCACTGCTGGAGCCTCGTACTTCACCTCTTCAAACACATCTTCTTTGTAGCAGCTCAGGGAAAAATCATAGACTTCAGCCTCTATCTCAGCGCGGGAAACACAAAAATATTTTTTCTCTTCTTTAATTTTGCGATCTGTATCGGTCTCAGGATTGCGAGCGTGGTACTTGACAGCAATATCCTGCAAATCGCC
>JADGBM010000152.1 GCA_015231515.1 Desulfobulbaceae bacterium | reverse complement strand
TCACATCTTTAATTCGCAGAAAATAATGCAATAATCCCTGGTCTCTGAAAAAACCTTTTTTGGCCTTTTGGACTTTTTTCAGCCTATTTCCGGTGTACGGTTCTAGATTTCTCCAGACAAAGGTCTGGTGAATAATGTCCAGATAATCCTTGACCGTCGAGACGCTTATCTCAAGGGCACGAGCCATATCACTCATATTCAACTGGTGCCCTGAAAATTGGGCTAGCAAGGTAAGAAATCTTCTAAAATTATGAATATTTAATCTGGGAAACAAGCCACGTATGTCTCTACCGAAATAATCTGCTATATAATTCTCCACCCACTGTTTGTAAAATTCTTCGTTTTGTTCACTTTCTATAAGTGGTTCCGGGAAGCCGCCTTTGTGCCAGACATTCATTGCCTGGTTAAGGGTCACCTGCGGCGGCAATTGCAAAAAATCTTTTGCCTGAACTGTCCCGTCAACCACCATAGAATAAAGACCAGAGATCTCTTTGTCGTGAAACTCTCCTTGTTTAAACGGCCACATTTCAACTGTTGCGATTCGCCCAGCAAGACTTTCCGTAATACCCTTCACAATGTTGGGGGAACTTGACCCTGTAAGCAGAAAGCGGCCTTTTTTCTTTCGATTAGCATCAATAACCCCCCGGAGAACTTTAAAAATTTCTGGGAATTGTTGCGCCTCACCGATAATTACGCCGTCTGAATTAATAGTAAAACAAAAATCTTTGCTTCGAAGAAAATGGCCCGGCAATTGATACTTACGAATCTATTTCTTTTACGTTCAAGCACGAATTAAGCGGTCGAACCGTAATTTTGTCCGTTATCGGATATTCTTCTTTCCCTGGATATACAACCCATAAATAATCCAAGGAAAGATCTTGAACCGCAATGTGCATTGATTTTGTACCCCTTGGAGCTTCATTAAATTTAAATTCAACGCCATACCGTTTGCCGCCATGGAAAAAGAAGAGGTCAACTTCCGCCCCGCTATAAGTGGACCAGAAATATGCTTCTGATGGCCCCATAGCCTGAAGCACTTGCTCAAGAGCAAAACCCTCCCAAGACGCTCCCAGGCGTGGATTCCCAGTCAAACTGTGATAGTCTGGAATGTGCAACAGGCTGTGTAGCAGTCCGGAATCTCTGAAGTATATTTTGGGGGCCTTCACCTGGCGCTTATGGATGTTCTCATGCCATGGCTGAAGCTGGCGGATCATAAATGTGGCCGTAAGAATATCAAGGTATGACCTGATAGTCTTGTCAGTTAGTCCCATTGATCGGCCAAGCTCTGAGGCATTCCATGTTTGGCCGTGAAAATGAGCCAGCATTGTCCAGAATCGCCGCATTGCTGCTGCCGCAATTGTTATCCCCAACATTGGAATGTCGCGCTCAAGAAATGTCCGTATAAACCCCTCTCTCCAGGCCAGACTATCAGCTTCTGAATCTGCGAGAAATGAACGAGGAAAGCCGCCCCGAAGCCATAACTGTTCCCTGTCATTGGTTTCCTGCATGTTGAATCCAGCTAGCTCAATAAATTCAACTCTGCCGGCAAGTGTTTCGGAAACATTCTTAATAACATGAGGAGAAGCGCTACCCAGAACCAAAAATTTCAATTTATTTTCGGGATTATCAACTAAAACACGCAGCACGTTAAACAGTTCCGGTTTAAGTTGAATTTCATCAAGTATGATCGTTCCCTGAAGGGCGCTCAGCATTAATTCCGGATTTTGCAATCTCTGCTGATCTACGGGCGATTCCAAGTCGAAGTATGACGCATTGCACCGTTTACCGAAGATGCGTGCAAGTGTTGTTTTTCCACATTGTCTTGGCCCAAGAAGTGCGGTGACCGGAGATCTCTCAAGCGCGATTGTCAAGCGTTCTAAATAGTTGGTTCGCGTAATCATCGAATCACATTATCATTGAATATTCGGAGTGTCAATCCGAATATTCAATGATAAAAATGGGCGCAATTTAAAACCATAATCAACTTTTCTTCAGGATGTATTAACCAGTATTCTCTGACCCCACACTTTTCATAAATATTCCGTTTAACTTTCATATCTTTTGATGCCGTAGATAGAGACAATATCTCGACAATCAAGTCTGGCGCTCCCTTACAACCTCTATCGTCTAATTTTTCTTGATCACAAATAACGCTGATGTCCGGCTGCACGACGGTAAAAATGGCCTCATCATTCTTGTCAGGTGTGTCTGCCAACCTCACATCAAAAGGCGCCGAATAGACCTTACAGTCCGTTCCCTTTAGAGCTTCATAAAAACCAGCACTCAATATCATTGAAATTTCTTGATGGAGACGAGAAGGAGCTGGTGTCATGTCATACTCAACCCCTTCAATCAATTCCCAGCGCCCATCGTTCCACTCACAATAATTCTTGTAGGAATATTTTGCAGTTACCTGCTTTGCAAGTGGTGTCATAGTCTCAACCTTTAAAGTGTTAATCCTTTTTCGATCCCAACTGGATCACCAAACTCGGCAACCTGAAACTCCACGAGTAAGTCAAACGTACCTTTGTGAATCGACTTTAATTGCAACATCTAAAGCTTGTTTTCTCTACGGAAAAATAGGCACTTAAAAAGCTGAGGGTTTTTGCGTCCAGGTTTCTAATTTTTGTGACCTCATTTTTAATTTTCTTTTTTCCGTACACCTTCTTAAGTAGTTTCCAGTCATGCAGATTACCCCTGCCAACAACTCTTTCGATGATGAATCGTGCATGTAATTCAACGTCAATAGACTCAATCGCAACGTCCCAGAATAGAGCGTCACTGAAGCCATTTAACTGAGCATTAAAGCCGTTATTCATCATCAACCGTCACCTGGTCACGAAGTTTTTCCATTGTTTTTTGACCGATACCTTTGACCTTTTTCAGCTCTTCAGGATCCTTAAAACTCCCGTGCTCTTTTCGATATTCAATGATGGCTGTGGCCTTGGCTGGGCCAATGCCGGATAACGAGACGAGCTCTTTCTGGTCAGCAGTATTAATATTCACACCAGCGAAAGCAGCTATTGCCATAGATAAAACCAACAAAACCGTCAAAAATAATTTTCTAAACATGATTATTCTCCTTTTTTGTTATCATTGGCACAAGACGATCAAAACAGTTGACTACTGTCCTTCGGTAAACTTGGCAGATCAAAATCAGTAAAACATCTACTTTTCCACCCAAACAGTGTACAAAACTTTCCCATATTCCAAAATATGTTCTTTGAGGGGCCTATTTTCGAGCGACTCAAAGTGGACCACATCAAAGAAATAGGGCAGCAAGGTCTCTTCTTCAAGATAGTCGTTTACCTTTGAGACAATCCAAAGGAGCATACTGTATTTTAATCAATGAATACGCTTCCAAAGCAATTGCTTAAATGCACGGTCAAAGTTTTGAAAGCGCTGCTTCCAGCGTATCCCTTTTAATTCATTCATATTTTAGTTCCTCGATAGTAAATATTCGGCTTGCTCTTCACAGAGTTACGCCGTCAAGATACTCCGGAACTTCTTTTCCAGAGGATACACCCAAACATCTTTAATGGGAACACTCACTTTTCCTGCTGGTCCAAGTTTTCCTCGACCTTTAGTTTTTCCGCATAATTGCCAATTAGCAGCCTTATAGCAGGTACCAATAAATCTCTTATTTTCGACGAATGTCTCCAGTAATACCGGCCGGATGTTATATCTGTCTTCCCAATCGTCTGGAAGTTGTCGAGTCGTTAGCGACAGAATTTTTGATGCAAGATTTTTTGATTGTACCCAAGGCAAAATCAAAAAACGGGCATTATTGGTGATCAAATGCAAATTCTTTTTCCTCTGTTCATGATTCCAGCCAATGAAGATGTCTCTTGGCGCCGTTTGCCACGCAGCTGCACCAAAACCTGTCAGGGCAACAAGCTGCTCACCCGCATAGACAAAATAGCGCAATTGTGCTCCTGGCAGAGGAGTATACCCAAGATAATGATATCTCTCAATATACTCATTCCATAGTACAGAATTGGCTCTCGTGACCTTTTGGAAACGCAATTGAGGTAACAGGTCAACGGAACTCAAGATAGGATTCTGCGGATCTGTGAATGAGGTGAATTTAATATTTCGAACTGGTTGCTTGACACGGGTTGAAGGTGGCAACTGGATTAGTCCATCTTCCTGCATGCGCAGCATGGCAACACGACATGACATATCCTTGAGGTTCCCGTCAGGTTTCAGCCATTGAAGTGTCTTGCATACTTCTGTGGATAGCCGCGTTCTATTGAATTCAGGATTATTTTTTATGAGGGAGCGAATCTGGCCAAGGTCATGATATGTGAATTCTCTACCGCAATATTTGTTCATGATGTGTTAAGTGGCTTGGCGAGTTTCCGGTGACGCCTTTTGCCCATTTTCCAGGGAAGAAATGGGGATAAATCTTCAGGTGGATTGCCATGGTTTTCCGCGCAGGCGGTCAGGTATGCCCTCAACCAATGTTTACAATTGAGACCACATAAAGTCATGGTTTGAAAAACTGAAAACATTATTGCTGCAAGCTCAGAACTCCAGAGACTTCCTGAACCATAAAAATTCTTACGACCTGTCACAGGATTACGGATTGACCGTTCTCCCGAATTGTTATCCATGGGAACTTCAGGGTGATCGACAAAAACACTCAATCCTTCCCAATGGTTTTGAAGACTTGTCAGGATTTTATATTTAACTTCTGAGATCAGGTCATATTTATGATCAGGTTCGTTAGGTTTGTACGCATCTATAAAAGCATCTCTCTCCTTGGCCATTTCATCCATTTTTTCAACGAGCTTTGTATGCTGCTTTTTGAATGCTTCAGATTGCCATTGAATGGGAAGTTTTTTATCAAACTCAATACAGCGCTTTTTGTTGACATGGTAAAGCTCCCCGATTTTCTTAACCCAATAGAGCGACCACTCTTCCATGGCCGGATACTTTCTAGCGGCATCTAGAAAGTCACGCCGGACGTGTGCCCAGCAAAAAGCAAGAATGATAAAGAGCAGTTGCTTTGCCATTGATTTGTAGGCGCTGTAGCGATCACAGATAACAATAATCTTATGTTGTATATTTTTAAAATGCCCAACGGGAACATCTGCACCGCGGCCTGGTGCAATCTGAAAAAAGACAACAGATGCTGAACGACTGACCCACAACCACCACCGATTACCAACTTTGCCTTCGACATTTTCAAAAACCTTCCAGCCGCTCTCATCATTGTGAAATTGGTTTTCTGTCATTTGTTGAAGATAGAAGGCATCGTAGACAGGTTGCAATAAGTCTTTAAGTCTCTTTAGACCACCTGTAATGCTTCCGGCGGAGATAGGTAACCCCAATTCTGCATACTGATTGAGAAGACGGTTGGTTGGCTGGCAATAATGAAATTTACTTAACAAAACGGCTTCCCAGATTGACATTGCGTATTCCAATGAATTCGGCCAGGCACTCCGAAGTTATCCGGCCACCCAGTCCGGAGGAATTC
>JADGBM010000151.1 GCA_015231515.1 Desulfobulbaceae bacterium | reverse complement strand
TTATTACCACCTATCATTCGTGCCTGTTGATGATATTCAAGCTCTGGCAAAGCGGCACACACAACCTTTGCTTTCTCCTCAGCAACGCGTGTTGCCATAACCACAGAAGTTCCGCACAACATGCTGCGCGCAATACCAACGATCTGCTCAGCACTCTTATTTTCTCCGAATATCACTTCAGGAATACCTGTTCTGAGTTCACGATTATGGTCCAGGTTTGCAAATTTACATTGCCCTTGCGGCCAGCCTTTCAGTTCCGACAAGGCCTCTTCAATAGCAATCTCTCCGGCATGAACTCTTTCAAGAATCTTTAATATTGTCTGCTCATCCATTTTCCAAGCCCGTTAAGTTGGTGGCGATCACTCTTATTGATTGATAATCTTCACTACGCCATGTTAATAATACTACCGCAATGATATGCCAAGCATTGATATCGTCAACATAAAACTAAGGTCAACCATGAAGCAACCAGATTTCACCCATCGCAGGCCAAAATCCTGGCAAAAAATCTCAATCACTGTCCCAGAAGTATTTTCCGACTCCATCGCTTCATTCCTGGCGGCACTTAACGACAGTGCAGTTGAACAATCCACCATACTTTCAACTGAGTACTCCGCACCCAAAGATGTGGTAAGCGTTTATTTTGAAGAAGACGACACTTTCACCGCTTCCTGGAACCAACTTCAGATTTTCTTAAGTGATCTACAGAAAAACAATGACTTCACCTACTCAATAAAAACAGAACCGGTGGTCGAAGAAGACTGGAACAAACGATAGAAAGACCACTTCAAACCATTTCACTTATCAAAACGCCTGGTGATCAAACCTTCCTGGGAAGAGTACGCACCCCAGCACAATGAGGTAGTTCTTGAGATGGATCCAGGAATGGCCTTTGGCACCGGCCTCCATGCCAGTACAAGACTGGCACTCCAACTCACCGAAACACTTTTTTCGACGACAACTATTCATTCCGTACTTGACGTTGGCACCGGCACAGGAATTCTAGGAATGAGCTGCTCTCTTTTCGGGGCTAAGTCTGTCATTGGAATTGACACCGATATAGATGCACGGGTTGCGGCTTCTGCAAATATTGCCCACAATCGCCTTGAAAAAATAATGTCTGTAGTTGACAACGACCTGAACCAAATCAGCCAAAAATTTGATCTTGTCATTGCCAATATCACCCAAGATGTTCTTACCTTTCTGGCCCAAAGCCTTGTTGCCTGCATGAAACCGGGCGGCAGCCTCATTTTGTCCGGCATACTCACCGGTAAACAGGCTAACAATATCGAACATATCTTTAATGGACTTGGTTTAACAACCTGTACAGCAATGGATTCTGAAGAATGGACCGCGCTGCACCTGACAGCTCCCCAATAACTCAGCTATAACTCTCTCTCATTGCCATTGTTATTATGCGACGATTCCACACACAGCCTGAATGTATAACAGCATCAACGATTACCTTTACCGGCCCCGAAGCCAAGCACATATGCCAAGTCCTCAGGCTTAAGCTGGGCGAATTAATTGAAGTTTTTGATGGCAGCGGCACTATCTATCTTACTCAGCTTACATCTATGGATAAGAATAAAGTTGAAGCCCAGATCCTAAATCACCTTGATGCACCACGTCCCACCCACCCCCTTTATGTTGCCCAATCTCTTTTGAAGGGCAAGAAAATGGATTTCTTGTACCAAAAACTTACCGAACTTTCCGTGGAAGGCCTGTATCCTTTTGTGAGCCAGTTCAGCGAAGAAAAACCACGTCAGGCAAAACAGAATGAGCGCTGGCAACGCATCTCTCTGGAGGCCTGCAAACAGTCTAAAAGACCGACTACCATGGAATGTTTTCCCGTATCATCCTTCAACGATCTCCTTGAAAGCTGTTCTATCTATAAGACCAAGATAGTTTTCTGGGAAAACGAAGATGAAAACTTCCTATCATCCTTTCCGGAAATTTTCCGTTCAGGTAGTCCAACAATTATTATGCTTGGACCTGAAGGAGGGTTTTCGTCCTCTGAAGTCGATGCGGCCAGAGCCAAAGGTTTTACATCGCTATCATTGGGGCCTCGAATTTTACGTGCAGAAACTGCCGCAGTCGCTGCAACCTCAATCATCCAGTTCATGATGGGCAATTTAAGCAGCAGAGCTGTAATAGACTGGGAGCGGAGTTCATGAGAGCCATTGTGCAATTGGTAAGTGCTGCCTCCGTTACTGTGGACAAAAAAGTGATCGGCAGCATTGGCGATGGTCTTCTTACATTAATAGGTGTGAGCAAGGATGACAGTCAAACAGATGCCGACTTTCTGGCAAAAAAGATTGTGGGCCTGCGGATTTTTCCTGACCAAGACGAACTCATGAATAGATCCTTGCTAGATATCAAGGGCCAAATGCTGATCGTCTCTCAATTCACCCTTTATGGAGATTGCCGAAAGGGCAGAAGGCCTTCATACAATGACGCCGCGGCTCCCGAACAGGCCAACGCTCTCTACGAGTATTTTATAGATGCAGTCAATAAACTTGGCATACAAACTCAAACCGGTCAATTCCAAGCGCTGATGCAGGTCAAACTTATCAATGAAGGCCCAGTGACAATTATGATTGACTCAAAAAAACAGTTTTAATCTGGATCTTTACAGTTCCACAATGATTGACATTCACTGCCAAGAGAGATACGTTTGAACACTGTATTTCTACCTATAAATATTAACTAAGGAGATTTCCGTGAAAGTTGCCGTTGTAAAAAATATCCTTGCTGCAAACGATCGTATAGCTGCCGAAAATCGCCAGCTCTTTGACGACAACAACCTGTTTGTTATTAACCTGATGAGTTCTCCTGGGGCCGGAAAAACCACCCTGCTTGAAGAACTTGGCAAAGCACTTAGCAGCAAAGCCAGAATTGGTGTCATAGAGGGCGACATCCAATCATCAATCGATGCTGAACGTGTTGCCAGCACCGGCCTTGCAGCTGTTCAGATTGAAACTGACGGGGCCTGCCACCTTGACGCTAACATGATTCGAACGAGCCTCAACAATTTAAAGCTGGACGAACTCGAAATGATTATTATCGAGAATGTCGGCAACTTGGTTTGTCCCGCTGAGTTCAGTGTTGGAGAGGACTGCAAGGTCATGCTGCTGAGCGTTACAGAAGGAGATGACAAACCTCTTAAATACCCTCTAATGTTCAAAGAATCTGCCGTTTTGATTATCAGCAAAATCGATCTGTTACCCCACCTGCGCTGCAATGTTGACGCCATAAAGAAGGCAATTTTTGAAATATCATCATATAGCGGTGAAGGGCTTGAGGCTTGGCACAACTGGATTCTTCAACGCATTAAGCACTCGTAACCTATCCCTGAACAAATGGATGCCAACCCTCAAGCCACAGTTACCCTTGAAATACTGGGACTGGTTCAAGGAGTTGGCTTCCGCCCCTTCATCTACTCACTAGCAAAGACGTATGGGCTTACCGGTCACGTCAAAAACACCCCCTCAGGGGTCTTAATTGAGGCTGCCGGCAACCTTACATCGCTAAAACAATTCATTGCCGATATACCCATAAAAGCTCCAACTGCTGCACTCGTTCAATCAATTAACTACACCTATCACGATATCACAGACAAACACCCAACGCCGTCTTTCTCGATACTGGAAAGTTCAGCCGATGGCACGCGCACGGTCTTTATACCTCCAGACATGGATATGTGCGACCAATGCCATACTGCACTCTTTGAACCCAGTGGCAGGCGCTATCTGTATCCATTTATAAACTGTACCAACTGCGGACCTCGATACACACTTATCCTCGACCTTCCATACGATCGAGCCTTCACCAGCATGAACTCCTTCGAGCTTTGCCCACAATGTTCTGCCGAATACTGCGACCCTGAAAACCGCCGCTTTCATGCCCAACCTAATGCCTGCCGGCAATGCGGCCCTCAAATGCAGATCATAAAGGCAGACGGCACTCCTTGTGCTGGAGAATCATCTCCTGTTCAACTAGCAGCATTTCATCTCAGCCAAGGCAGTATTCTCGCCATTAAAGGCGTTGGCGGTTTTCATCTGGCGGTTGATGCCAATAATTGCTCAGCAATTGAGCGCCTTCGAGCCAGAAAAGGACGTCCGGATAAACCATTGGCCCTCATGGCCCGTAACATTAAAGCTATAACAGCCTTTGCACAGGTCAGCAGCGCAGAGGAAAAGCTCCTTAATTCCAGACAGAAACCGATAGTTCTTCTCAGGAAGAAAGTTCCATTTTTCCTGCCTGACACTATCGCCCCAACAAATAAGTTCATTGGGGTTATGTTGCCATATTCCCCAATACACCATCTACTTTTTCATAACGCTCCGTATGACTCACTGGTTATGACAAGTGGAAATCTTTCAGAAGAACCAATCGTCAAAAATAATGAAGAGGCACTTGCCAAACTATCAGCTGTCGCCGATTATTTTTTACTCCACAATAGAAATATCGTTACAAGTAACGATGATTCTGTTGTCTATGTCCAAAGAGACTCCCCTGTTTTTCTGAGGAGATCCCGTTCATACGCCCCAGCCCCTATCACCCTTGACTTTAATGCCGCGCACACATTAGCTGTCGGTGGTGCACTGAAAAACGCCCTGTGCATAACCAAAGATTACCACTATTTTTTAAGTCAACACATTGGCGACCTTGGCCATTACGAATCGACTCAACACTTTGTATCAATTGCCAGCAATCTCCAGCATATGCTTAATGCCAAACCAAATCTGGTTGTTCACGACCTGCATCCAGACTATTATTCGACCCGCTTTGCTTTAGCACTTGGACTGCCCTGCGTTGCAGTTCAGCACCATCATGCCCATGCCGTGAGTTGCATGGCAGAAAACAATCTGCAAGGTCCTGTTATAGGCATTATTCTAGACGGAACAGGATTTGGCGCCGATGGCACAATTTGGGGAGGTGAAATTCTGACGGCGACGCACGCCGGGTTTGAACGAAGCGCCCATTTTGAGTCAATCGCCTTGCCCGGTGGTGATGCAGCTGTTCGAGAACCTTGGCGAATGGCTATAAGCTATCTACTGCACGCCTATGACCACGATCTACCAAGTATAAATCTTAAACTTCTACAAAACCATAAAACAGAGGTTCATCTCATAACCCAGATGATAACTAAAGGCATAAACTCGCCCTTAACATCGAGCTGTGGCAGACTATTTGACGCTGTCTCTGCCATATTAAATTTGAGAGAGCATATAACTTTTGAGGGCCAGGCCGCAATAGCCCTTGAAATGATTGCCTCAGAACTGGCACACCCACCCTATCCATTTTTCATTGGCTTCAACTCTGACCATAAAAATCTCATGCTTTCATTTAAAGAAACCATTACTGAAATCGTTAATGATATTGGCAATGATATTGAGCCATCAATTATCAGCAAACGTTTCCATGAAACCATCGCTGAAGCTGTCACAATTGCCTGTAAAAAAATTCGTTCCAACAATGGCATTAGAGAGATAGTTCTATCTGGAGGTT
>JADGBM010000150.1 GCA_015231515.1 Desulfobulbaceae bacterium | reverse complement strand
CAAGACCTGTGGCAATAGCACCATAGAGACTGGGCGGTGTTGCCAGATAAAAGATACGATTCCAACCGGTTCGAAACTCCTCATCAAAGGCTTTCAACGATGTCGCCAGGTCAGCGAAAGATTTTGGCGAATCGTATAGAAGTTGGACATAACGAAGATGGGCGGCAAACTCCTGCCAGCTTTTTTTAGTACCAAACTCTTGAGACGATAGATGCTTTTCCAGATGGGCACAAAACTCGGCGTCATTCATCCGGGTTCGACTGCAACCAACGATAACGAAATTCTCAGGCAAACTGCCCTGACTAAAGAGCCGGTATAGCGCCGGAATGAGCTTTCGAGCAGTCAAGTCTCCTGAAGCCCCAAAAATAACAATGAGGCAGGGATCAGTGTGTAAATTAGTAAAACTACAGCCGCAATCAATAGTTGAGCTAAGCATTGAGGTCCCTTTCCGGATAATTACTTGTCAGAATCAACAACTGCATGGCCACCGAACTCTCGACGCATGGCCGCCAGAACTCGATTTTCGAAGGCATCTTTCTCCCTAGACTCAAAGCGCCGAAAGAGTGATGCCGCAATTACAGGCGCAGAGACGCCGGTTTCAATGGCCTGCTGAACAGTCCAGCGGCCTTCGCCGGAATCGTCGACAACCCCCTTGATCGATGTCAGGTCAGGGTCACTTTCAAAGGCTGGTTCGAGCAGTTCGAGGAGCCACGAGCGAATGACACTGCCCTGATTCCACAGGTGCGACAAATCAGAATAGTTAAGCTCCTTGCCATACGGCGAATGGTCAATAATTGAAAAACCCTCCGCATAGGCCTGCATCATGCCATATTCAATGCCGTTATGAACCATTTTAACGAAATGCCCTGCGCCGCTGGGGCCACAATACATGTAGCCATCCGGAGGCGCCAGATCCTTTATCAAGGGTTCAATATGGTCAAAGATCTTTTTTTCACCACCGACCATGGTACAATAACCAACTTTCAAGCCCCAGATGCCACCACTAACTCCCGCATCGACATAGTGAATCTTTTTTACAGCAAGCTCTTCGGCATGCCGGATATCATCTTTATAATAAGAGTTCCCCCCCTCTACGACGATATCGCCTTCATTTAAAAGAGGTACAACCTCGGCAATATGATCTTCAGTAGTCTGGCCAGCTGGCAGCATCAGCCATACAATTTTGGGGGAGGAAAGGGATGCAACCAGTTCCTTAATCGTCAGACTTGCCACAGCGCCCTCCCCTGCAAGCTCCCTGGTTTTCTCAGGGGACCGGTTATAGGCAACCACTCTGTGCCCCGCCTGCAGCAAACGTCGAGCCATGTTCATGCCCATTCTGCCTAGCCCAATCATTCCAATTTCCATAACATTCTCCTCCGCGCCAATAAATTTGGCACAATTTCCAGTTGACTTCAACAAAAACAATTATTACTTCTCCAGCAGTGCTGGAAATAGTGCCTTACTGGTATTCAGCAAACATACGGGCCGTAGCTTACGTTCAGCCTTCCTTATTTTTGTTGCATATTTTCAGGAATAAAGCACTAAATACCATATGCGTATAATAGTAAATTTAAAAGTTAAATTAAACTGTTCCACCTCAACCGCTCACCTTCGCCCTTCATTCTATTTTATAAATTTACAAAATTAAAACCCGGAGAGCTTGCTGTGGCAAAATTTGATTACGATATTGGTATTATTGGCGGAGGTGCAGCAGGACTAACCGTCAGTTCCGGCGCTGCACAGTTGGGGGCCAAAACGCTACTTGTTGAACAAGAATCTGTGTTAGGTGGAGACTGCCTTCACTACGGTTGTGTTCCAAGCAAAACCTTAATTAAAACCGCACACGTCTATCATCAAATAAGAAACAGTACAAAGTTTGGCCTTCCCCAGGCCCAAATTGCTCCTGTTAACTACACCGATGTTGCGGCCAGAATTAAATCTGTCATTGATGTCATTCAGGTGCACGACTCAGTTGAACGTTTTTGCAAACTTGGTGTCCAAGTCAAGTTTGGTCAGGCTGAGTTTACTGATGAGCACACCGTTCGTCTAAATGGCAGGCAGTTCTCGGCAAAATTCTGGGTCATTGCAACGGGCTCTTCTTCGGCTATTCCTAACTTAAAAGGCTTGGACGCCACATCTTTTCTAACAAATAAAGAGATTTTTAGCTTAGACAAACTGCCCACGTCAATGGCCATTTACGGCGCAGGCCCTATCGCCATTGAGATGGCTCAATCATTTAATCGACTCGGCACAGAAGTTCATGTGATTCAGCGCAGCGGCCAAATCCTCAGCAAAGAGGACAAGGATGTCGCAGACCTTGCCATGAAGGCGCTCGCAGAAGAAGGCGTCATATTTCATCTCAATTGTACGGTAAGTGAGATTCGGGATTGTGGTGCCACGAAAGAACTGCAGATTTCTGACGCAGACGGTCAGAAGACTGCCCTTGCCGTTGAAGAAATTCTGATCGCTTTGGGACGAAAACCGAACACTGACAATCTTGGGCTTGATCATATTGGCCTTGACTATAGCAACAAAGGCATCGTTGTTGATGCCCGTCTGCGCACCAATCACTCGCATATATTTGCTCCAGGTGATGTCAACGGCTCTTTCATGTTTACCCACGCCGCCGGCTATGAAGGCGGGATAGTGGTGAGTAACGCGGTGTTCAGGCTGCCACGCAAGGCAGACTACACCTACCTGCCTTGGTGCACATACACCCACCCTGAAATAGCCAGTGTGGGCTTCAATGAGAAGGCAGCCCAGGCTAAAGGAATTTCCTACAATGTCTGGACGGAAGATTTTGCTAACAATGATAGAGCGCTTGCCGAAGGAGAAGCGGCTGGAAAAATAAAGATGCTCTTAAATGACAAAGAGAAACCTATCGGAATACAGATTATCGGTCCACATGCAGGAGACCTTTTAGGTGAGTGGGTTGCCATACTTAATGGTAAAGTTAAACTTGCCACCCTGGCCGGTGCGGTGCATCCCTACCCGACTCTTGCTGAGATCAACAAAAGGGTCGCGGGCACTTATTTTTCGGGGAAGATTTTTTCGGACACTGTAAAAAAAGGGCTTAAACTCTTTTTTAATCTTAAAGGCGGCACTGGAGAGAATCCATGCAGTAAACTGTAATGTCACCAGACACATCGTATTTCGTCAAAAAAGAGGAGTTTTATCATACTCAGAATCATCCCCACTGAAAGGATTTTCTTGCTCAAGGGCGCTATGGCTTTGCAACTCATCAGTGACACCCTCATTGCCTTGTCCATCCTTCTCACTCGCCTGGACAATTAAACGTAAATCTATATACTCAGCCAAGACCGCAGCGTGTTTTTCTGCCAAAAAGAACCGAATACCAACCAGCGAGGTGACAAAGTTTGCGTATTGAGACCAAATAATTTCCGCTTCTGGGGCAAAGATTACCGTTTGTACCCTTGCCCCGTGCAAGCATAAATTTATGGAAACATGGCAAAGGGTAGTGCCGACAGCCACTTTTTGCGGGATACTAACCAGTATCTTTGCCCCTTGTATCGCAATATCTTCAATCACCCCGTTATAGACCCGCTGTTTTTGTGGTAACGAAAAAGTAACATCAGAGGCATAGAATGGGGTCACCCTGTCATATTTTCGGCGATGGATGTAGTAAATCTGCTTGGGCAGCTCAAAGCCGACATAACCGCCAGCTTTTTTGATCCGCTTGCAGGTAAAAAATCGTATAGGATTACCTTGACGGTGATAGTAGAAAGTACACGTATCCGAGTTGCACGAGGGCTCATGGGGATGATGCAACACGAAAATCTCCCCGCTACTGGCAGATGTCTTGGCAACAGCAGGTAAGCGCGTACTGTTCTTGAGGCCACGTCGTGCACAGACCAAGCCGGTCTTTCCTTGGACTAGCAGGTCGATCTCCCTGCGAATGGTCTCGACATCTTCAGACCAAATAATTTTCTTCATGCTCTCGGTATCCGAATTATTGAATTCCTATACGAAACGAGTACAAGGCGTAAGACTCCGAGCCATAAATGCCCCGAGGGATTTCCTGGGTCCCAGCTAAAAACATACCGGGATGACGTTTGTTCGTAATACCATATGATGACGGCTTATAAAAATCTTATTGCCGACTTGCCTGCACCTGCTCCCGCGTTTCTTTTTGCCTATAGTCCTTAATAGTTTTTCGAATCACAAGACCACAGCCGGAAAGCATAAAAACAAGTACGAACAATGAGACGAAAAGTTTCTTCACGTTTATGACCTTATGATTCCCGCTGCTGTAAACTAAAGCAGCCACAACTGACAAATCGCATAGCGATTCCAGGGGGCGGTCCGCAAAAATCAAACACCAGCAATTTTACTTGCTACTTCAGCTCGATTTCGTCCACCTTCTTTAGCTTTGTATAGGGCAATATCTGCTTCAAAAATCATCTCATCACTGCTCTTGCCGTGATCGGGATAGACAGAGACACCAATGGACACGGTAATAGGTGGCAACGTTGTTTTCCGGTAGCTAATCTGAACATCTTCACGAATTGCAACGCAGAGTTCGTTGGCCCGTTTTTCCCCAGACTCCTTAGTTGCCCCCGGCATAATAAGCACAAACTCTTCCCCGCCGAAACGACAGACCACATCTTCACCACGTGAATGTTCAAGTAAAAACTCACCAATTTTCTGCAGAACAACATCACCGGCCATGTGGCCATACATATCATTGATATTTTTAAAATGGTCCACATCAAGCATGATAATGGCCAGAGAGCTTTCATGCCGCTTGGCCCGGCTCACCTCCCTCTTCAGAGACTCTTCCATATGACGCCGGTTAAACAGGCCCGTCAGCTGGTCGCGAATGGATAATGTCAGCAGCTCCTCCTGAGTCTCCTGCAGCTCCTCAATGAGCCTCTCTTTATCTCGTTCTTCCTTTTGCCTCTCTAGGGCGTTGGCGAAAATAACTCCCAGGACTTGCAGAAGCAAAGTAATGGTCGAGGAGTAAGCCTCAGACTTCAGTATCCAGTCAAAGCCGACAAACCCGGCCATTCGACCATTAATCCTCATGGTAAATACCGCAAAAGCCTGAGCGAATTCTCAATAAACTGCTGTTTTTCGTTGACCGCCTCAGGAGGAAACTGATCGACACTGGAAATATACAGCGAACCTTTTTTTTCTAACTCCGTCATTGACCAGGGGAATAAATCCGCCTGTGCACTGACCCTCTCACCTATTTTGGGTTCGATGTTTTCAGCGCAGTACTCGTGGGTATTACACAACTCCCGTTTTTCATCACAATAAGTGAACACATACGATCGATCAGCTTTGGTAAACAGACCAACCTTCTTAAGGGCATTGTTAATGCCGGTATCAATTTCTGAGGGTAACAGGTTGATAAATTCTGTCGATATCACTCGAATTACAGATTCAAATTCAAGCCGTTGTTTAAGTTCACTCTCAACTCTTTGGCAACTGACCACGTCCTGAGCCAGAGCACCCATAGTGAGCATCTTACTTTCTATAATGCTAAGCCTTTGTTCCAGTTCTTGAATTTTATTTTCTGACATTAGTATTTCCTATTATTGACTAAGCCAAGACACAACACCCGTTTCAAACTGTTTTAAGGCGGCAATTTCCCATT
>JADGBM010000149.1 GCA_015231515.1 Desulfobulbaceae bacterium | reverse complement strand
TGGTGAGAATATTGATGAAGACCTTGTCAATAAGGTTTTCAGGGCTGTTCATTCAATCAAGGGCGGTGCAGGGTTTCTCGGCCTTGATACAGTCAAGGAACTTGCCCATAGCAGTGAAAATGTCATGGGCAAAATCCGCAGTAAAGAGCTGATTCCGACTTCTGACATTATTTCATCGTTGCTTGATGCCATCGATACGTTGTCAACCCTGATTAAACGGTATGAAACTTCCAACGAAGCTGACATCTCGGTTAATATGGCAGCGCTTAGTGCTATTTACGCAGGGCAGCCGCTTCCCGCGAGCCCAGCGCTAAAGGATGTTGTACCCGCACCTCCAGCTGCCGAAACGCCATTGGCGGGAGGCAAACCTGGCCAGGTATCATCTTCAGCAAACGGGCTCGTACTTAGAATTGAGAAAGCCCAGATTGAGGCTGCTTTTGATACAGGCATGCAGGTTTTCATCGTGTCGTACGATTTATCGAAGGGTGGCGAGGCTTTATCAGAAAATTGCAAAGGGATTATTGATACATTAAAAGATTGTGGAGATATTATTGCCGCCAACATAGATATTGACAGTGTTTTATCCCCTGAACTTTTAAAGGAAACAGAAAATCAATTGATAGTTGTCATTTCTTCGATGCTGGAAAAAGAACTCCTGGCCTCTTTTGTCAATATTGATTTAGAGCAGATCGAGCAGATTTCTGCTGAAGATTTGGCCTTAGCTGCTACACCTTGCGCTGCGCCGACTATGGCAGAGCCAACAGTCAAGCCCCCCCCAACAGATGGTCTGCCGGAAAAGCCTGCCATGCCCCCAGCTGTTGAGCCCGAAAAGAAGCAGAAAGCAGTTGACCCAGCACCACCGGGCAAGGAATCTCCGGTTAAGGCCGAAATAAAACCGGATACCAGTTTGCGGGTAAGTGTTCGGCAGTTAGACAACTTGATGACCCTGGCCGGAGAACTTGTTTTGACCAGAAACCAGCTTGTCCAGTCTGTTTCATCAAGAAAACTAACAGATGTTGATAATATATCACAACGACTCAATCTGGTGACCTCTGAACTTCAAGAGGCCATCATGAGTACCCGTATGCAGCCGATTGGCAATGTGTTTAATAAATTTAAGCGCATAGTCCGTGATCTCTCAAAGGGTCTTGGTAAAAAAATTGATCTCATGATTGAGGGCGAAGAGGTTGAGCTGGACAAGACTATCATCGAGTCCATTGGCGATCCTCTTACTCATCTGGTACGAAACTCTGTCGATCATGGTGTTGAGTTGCCCGTTGATCGAGTTGCAGCAGGTAAGCAAGAGACGGGGACATTGCGTATAACGGCTTATCATGAGGGCGGTCAAGTTATGATTGCCATTGAAGATGATGGGGCGGGCATTAATATTGGCCGGGTCAAGGAAAAGGTCTTATCCATGGGACTCTATGATGCCGCTACTCTTGAGACAATGAGTGATAAGGAGATTGCCAAGCTCATCTTTCTGCCTGGCATGTCAACAGCAAAAGTAGTCAGTGATGTATCTGGTCGGGGCGTGGGGATGGATGTTGTCAACACCAATATATCAAAGGTCGGAGGCATCGTTGATATTGACACCACACCGGGTAAAGGTTCTTTGATTACTATCAAATTGCCTTTAACTTTAGCGATTATACCGAGCTTGATGGTTGCAGTTCACGATGAACGTTACGCCATTCCTCAGGTCAACATGGTCGAGTTGGTCAGGATACCTGCGGCAAAGGTGAAAGAACGAATTGAAAAAATCGGTAGGGCCCTTGTTATGCGTCTCAGAGGAGAACTTCTTCCACTGGTTAAACTCAGCGAGGCTCTCGGTATCAATGATTGCTATTATACCTCCACTCAAACAAATGAGCTGCTCCCAGAAAAAAGAGTTCGCACGGAAGACCGTCGTAAAAAAGATTATCTCAAGGTCACGGCAACTGAGGTGAGTAGTGAAATTGTTGAGGACGAAGAAAAACGGGCTCAAGAAAATGATAGGCGCACCAGTCCACTGAGTGCCTATAATATTTTGGTCGTATCCGCCGGGGCCTATCATTACGGTTTGATTGTCGACCAGCTCCTCGACTCTGAAGAGATAGTGGTAAAGCCTTTAGGAACGCATCTGCGAGATTGTAAGTGCTATGCGGGCGCTTCAGTGCAGGGGGATGGCAGAGTGGCTCTTATTCTCGACGTTGTGGGCATCAGCAACATAATGAATCTGCGCACTGTTTCAAATTCTGTTCAAGAGCAGGCCTTGCAGAGGGCTGAGTTGAAAGTTATGCAGGATGTCCAATCCTTATTGATAGTGCGTAACGCACCCAAGGAACAGATCGCCATACCACTTGATCTGGTTTCCAGAATAGAGCTGAGCAAGACGGCTGATATCGAAATAACTGGAGGTCGTAGAAATATTCAGTATCGTGGCACCACTCTTCCCCTATTCACCATTGACGAAGTCGCTAAAGTCGGCTCAATTAGCCCAGACAGTCAAATTTGCTATATTATCGTCTTTTCAATAAACGGCAAAGAAGTCGGCATTATTATGTCCGAGATTATCGACATCATCCGCGGAGACTATGCGATTGATGAAATTACCCACAAACAGCCGGGAATCTTAGGTTCTTCAATTATCAATGACGAAATCACCTTGTTAGTCGATCTTTATGGAATTATTGACACACTCATACCGGAGTGGACACAGTCATTGAAGAGCAAAACAAAGGAGACGGGTCCGGCAACTATACTGGTTGTGGAGGACTCGCCGTTTTTTCTCAATCAATTTGTCAATTTTCTTAAAGAGGCCGGCCATAAACCTTTGACTGCCACAGATGGATTGCAAGGTCTTGAGGTCTTAGACACAGAGCAGGTTGATATGGTGGTTACCGATATCGAGATGCCCAATATGGATGGTTTGGAGATGACCAGAAAGATTCGGGATCAGGAACGCTTTAAAAATTTGCCCGTTATTGCTGTTACCAGTTTGGCAGGTGATGCCGCCGAGAAAAAAGGTAAGCTTGCTGGTATTGATGAGTATCTGATTAAATTGGATCGTGAAAAACTTATTGCATCGATTAAGAAGCATCTTGGCAAAAAATAACAAAATTAGAGAGTTGCACCAATTTTAAATAGAGTTGAACTATCATGACCGAAGAACAACAAGACAGAGAGCTTGTCCTTTTTCGAGCCGGAGATATGCTCTGCGGACTTGATACCCTATATGTACAAGAGATTGATCATAATATTGCGATTACTCCTGTCCATAGAGCCCCGGATTATGTCAGCGGCGTGATAAACCTTCGAGGGGAAATTGTTACAGTTATAGACTTGCATCAAAAGTTCGGTCTTGGCCCAAGTACGATTACTGAAGATACCCAGGTTGTCGTTGTTCGTTACGAAGACGAGTATATAGCCTTACTTGTGGATACTATCTACGATATTGTCGTTGCAAAGCATTATGACATTTCACCGCCGCCTTCCAATGTAGACGGGGTCAGTGGAGCTTTTTTCGACGGAGTGTACCGCATGGCAAAAGAACTTGTAGCGGTCCTTGACCTTGATGAGTTGTTAAAGAAATAGCCAAACTGGATATGACCTTTTGCCCAGATAGCATCGCATAAGCCAGTTCAGCGGAGCATGTAATACGGGGAGCCGTTATGTTCCATTCGTTTAAGGTGTTTGTTAATACCGAACAACGATTCCGTTGAACCGATTATCAACACACCATTCTCTTTAAGTCGTTTTGAGATTTGCGCAAACAACCGTTGGCGATCTGTGGCGCTGAAATATATTGCTACATTCCTACAGAAAATAATATCAAAGCTATGCGTAGCAATTGTGGAACTTAGCAGGTTTGTTTGTTCAAAATGGGCTAAGCTCCGCAACTCATCCTTTATTTTCCACGACGTTCCTTCCCGCAGAAAAAACTTGTTGAGACTAGCCGCATCAAGCCCCCGGCTTACATCCAGTGGGCTGTATTGGCCGCGGCTCGCCTTGGTGATAGCTGAGTCTGAGATGTCAGTCGCTTCGATTTTAATCGTGTGGTAGAAAAGGTTTTTTTTAAAAAAATCAGAGAGTGTCATGGCTATAGAATACACTTCTTGACCAGTTGAACATGCCGAACTCCAGATATCCAGATTACCCGGGCCATTTCTTTGTTTGCCAAGCCAGTCAGGTAGCAGTTTTTCTGTAAGTAATGTGTAGGGTTTTTGATCACGAAAAAATGAGGTTTCATTGGTAGTCATTAAGTCTATAATTTGATTGATCAGCGGGGGAGCGTTTCGAACAGCGGCAATCAGAGCGCCGAATGACGATAAAGCGGACTCCTCCAGCATAGGTGAAAGTCGGCTTTCAACAAGATATGCCTTACTGCTATCTATAACTATGCCGCTATGTCTATGAATCAAAGCTGCCAGTTCCCTTAGCTCTGTTGGATTTATCTTCATGTCCTGACCCGTTTGGTTATTTCGTTGGCGATCTGGTTCAAAGGGACAATAAGATCAACGACACCGGCATTAATAGCTTCCCCGGGCATCCCAAACACAACACAGCTCTGTTCATCCTGAGCAATAACCTGGGCGCCCTTTCTTTTCATTAATCGCAGGCCAAGCGTTCCATCAGCGCCCATACCTGTCATTATCACACCCAGTGCAGCCGATCCATATACTTGTGATATCGAACGAAACAGATAGTCTGCAGAAGGCTGGCAGTGATTTTCCGGCGGATCGTCATTAATTTCGATATGGGGCTTGCCGGATTTATTAACAACTCTCATCTGTTTACCGCCAGGCGCCAGAACGACAGTGCCGAACTCAAGCGGCATTGAGTCAACAGCCTCAACAACGTTTAAGGCACTTTTCTGGTTGAGTGTCTCGGCTAACACGGCAGTAAAGTGTGTGGGCATATGCTGAACAATGACCACTGGTACAGGTAAATTTTTTGGCAGCAAGGGTATGACTTCCGCAAGCGCATTGGGTCCACCAGTTGAAATTCCAATGGCCACGACTTGAATACGTGAAGAGGGTAAAGTGTGAGGTCGGTTTTTAATTGTGGAATCGTTTGGAATTTGCTGGGGTGGGTGATCGGAGTCTGAGACACTCTGTGTTAAAAGAGTGCGGGCTGCTATCTCTTGTACTATAGGAGTCAACTGTGAGAGAAGTGCATCTCTGCTTTCTAATGGATTATTGCAATCTGGCTTGGTGATAAAGGTTAAAGCGCCGAGTTCGAGAGCTTTTAAGGTTACAGCTGCCCCCTCTTTTGTATGGGCAGAAACCATGACCACTTTCAAGTTCGGGTGAAGGATTCTAACCTGTCTCAGAACTTCAAGCCCGTCCATCTCAGGCATTTCAAAATCAAGTGTCAACATGTCAGGCTGGAGCTGTACAATTTTTGACAAGGCGATCTTGCCATTGATTGCCGTACCGACAACCTCGACATCTGGAATCTGGGCAAGGGTTTCTGACAAAACTTTCCGATACAGAACTGTGTCATCAACAACCAGAATTCGCAATGGTCTTCGTATCAACGGTCATCTCTCCAACATCATAAAAAAAATCCCTGAACAGGGTCAATAAATTCTCGACAATCTGTATTAATGCTATCATGATTTTGGTAATTAACTCACGAAATTTATGATTTATTCGTGTTCTTATTGTTTATGTTTTGAACGGGTTGGTAAGAAACGGTTTATATCCTGAGATCTGCTGCGATAAATTTGCAGTTTACCGATGTGCATTCCAGGCATCGGCTCCATTGACTGTGTGC
>JADGBM010000148.1 GCA_015231515.1 Desulfobulbaceae bacterium | reverse complement strand
GGCCGGGTTATTTTATTGTGAGTCAGGGGGGTAATGTCCTGGACAATATCTTGAAACGTTAGCTCTTCTGACGATTTGGGTAGAGCGTGCTCGGAAGTGTCTGTGCTTCTACTTTGGGTTGCGGGAGTGTTTAAAGCCTGTTGCCAGTGAAACAGCAAAAAATGGGGCAGGGATTTTTAGGGGAGTTGTTGAGTGTTTTAAATTTTTCTGATTCAGTTGGCCCTGACCGTTATAGCCCCAGGTCCAAACAGTCCCGTCAGTTGCAATAACGATAGCATGTGCGCCGCCTGCTGCCACAGTTTTGTTGAGGGCAGAATAGGCAAAACTATATGTTGAAGTCAGGGCGCCAAGGCAGCAGAACAGGCTGATGGTAACTATGTTGCGTGTAGATTGCAAAGCCATATAAGAGGTACGAGGGCTAGAGTTAAAACGTTATTTGTAAAACTTTGCGCAGTATAAATACCTACATGAACAACCGAAATATACGTCTTTTCTTCAGTTTGGGCTAGTCTGATTATAGAAAAATATGTGGGCAACTGCCAGCTGCCAAAAACACCGAGAAGCATGCCGATATCGCGAACAGGCTGTTCTGTAAGGCCAAGTGATATCGTCTTGGCGAAACCTTTTTAATCACTATCGGTATCTTCTGCCATTTACAAAAATGATACTTTTGGTGGTCGCTTTGTAAAGAGGTCTCAGGCGGCTCGAGGCAAGTTTCTGGGTGTGTGAGTGTGCCAATGGTGAGGCTGGAGAGGGTCAAGGTTGAATTTTGCACGGGCTTTGTCGCAAGCCGGATGTGGAGTTCCGTCCTGCCATGAGGGGGCAAAATCACGGCATACAGATGAACGACGTGTATGGATAGAACAATGAACCTTTTTGCCGATTATACCCATCAGGGCGATGCAGCGTAGGTTCTGATCGTTGGTGCCGAGCATGAAGGCTCGATGGTAGGATAGTTGCCCGGTTAACTCAATTGGCACGCCTGTTCCATTCTCCCCTGTCTCGGACCAGTAAAAGGAAACCCGGTAGTAGGCGCAACAGGCCCCGCATTGAAGACATGGATTACTGCTCGGACTTGTCATTCTTAACGGCCTGAAATTATGGGAATAATTAATTGTCTTGCTGGAGGGCTGCCAACTATGCGACAAGTTATTGAAAAAAGCAATGGGAAAAATTGTGTGGAAAAAGATAGCTTGTAAAAGGGAGAAAAACTCCTTGATAATAATTTGTAGTTTTTAAGAATATCTACCTATCTTAAATAGCTGCATTATGGTATATACGCTCTCAAAATTTTTTTATATTGTCTTTGAATTTACCTTAATTCAATCGCCTATGTTTTGCCTCAATAACTTTTTCGTTTTTCCCCTACTACCAATCTATGTGCCTGCTGGCTATTGGACGACAAAATTGTTGGCCATGAAATCTTTTTTCAGCCATGCGGTTTATTTTGCAAATCAGCACTCACTTACTAAACAATCGAGGTAATACACATGCATAGTGAACATTCTTACGAAGAAGGGAAGCAGATTAAATTCAGATGTCAGTCGTGTAGCGAAATCACTCTTCACACGATAATCGATGACAGTGATGAGGACTCAGAACTTGCGATTCAGTGCAGCGTCTGTGATGAGACCCAGGAGTATCGACCGAAAAAAAATCCACTCAAATCTGCGGCTGCAGGGAAGAAAGCTGCAGGCATTGCCACGCCGGAACATAAAGAGAAGTGCGACCTGGCCGACTTTAAAAAACTTTCAGCTAAAAATGACGCCTCCACCGCTATTCCCTATGAGACCACATCGTCCTACAAAGCTGACGACGTTATCAATCATCGCACTTTTGGGGTCGGATTTGTGCGGAGAACCATTTTCCCAAATAAAATTGAAGTACTATTCAGTGTTGGGAGTAAGCTTCTTGTTTGTGCTCCCCGCAAGGAACCAATTGCCTCGGTTGAAGATGGGGGCCATTCAAAAAAAGGGCATTCGAATAGATCGAGAAACCCTTCGTCCTGGCAACCCTGGTCAAGTAATCCTGAAGAAAAAAGAGAGCAAAAATTTAGTTGGGGAGAGGATGATGATTCTTCTGCCGGTTCATTTGACGAGGAGAGCTAAGCCGTCAAAATAACTGTGCTTTATTCAAACTGCAACCGACCAAAGGCTTGCGGGTAGTGAAAATTGGGGGTTGGGAGGTCGACTGGCGCCCATGTTAACCAGTGCGGGTGTGAGCTGCTGTCGGCACATTTGTAGAAATTTGCCCGCCAGACTGCTTGTGGGGCCGGTGAGATCACCTGGCAGTATTTTTCCAATACAGTGATGGGGATTCGGTAGGCAACGATCCAGATGACCGGGGTTTTGATTTCGGGATCAACGATGCGAGGCAACGAATGTAGGCACGAAATCGTCTCACATTCACTAACCGGAATCACCACCCTGTCTTTTCTTGGTTGCCGCTGAAAATGAAAAAGCATGGTGCCGCCGCAATTCATCTCAAGGTTGAAGTATCCTTTGGAGATATCCGGACCTGGTGTAAAGAAAAACTCAACACAACTGTCTTCATAAACGTTGCCCTGGTGTGCTACGGCCCTGGCGCGAACGTATCTGTCTTCTACTCGAAACATGATAGCGACTGCTGTGCTGTCGTAGGCGATTTTTACCGCTACTTTGGGGAAATGGTCTGGCCGTTTCCCCATGTAGTTCTGAATCTGTTCAGACGGTATATGCTCCCAGGGAAATGTATTCCAAGTCGCATTGGTAATTGAGCAGTTCTCTTGTCTTGTTGCTTTGCAGCGCATGTGTCGATCTCTTTAAGTTAGCTGGTGGTGTCTCCCCAGGCTGTTACTGTGTTTGCGATTACAGTGTGTAAATTCCGGCGCCGCTGCGCTGACTTTTTGTTTTCGTCTTTCGGCGCAGCTGAACGTAGGTGGCACCTGAGCCGCCGTCCACCGGGTTAGCTCTGCCAAATGACAGAATCCATTTTCGCCAGGGCCCTCTCGTGAGCCATTCATTTACAAGGGTTTTAAGTACGGGTTTTCCCGGAGAGGAGATGCCGCGCCCGTGGATAATGAGAAGCATACGCTGGTCAAAATTAATTGATTCATAAAGGAAGTTGTCGAAAACAACTTTTGCCTGATCCCTGTCAAGACCATGTAAATCAACATAGGCTTGGATGGAAAGTTTGTCGCCGTCCGGGAAGTTGGTTGTTTCGGAAAAAATATCATGAAACGTTGCATCTAAAAATTGGGGGATGTTGGTAAACGAAAAATGTAAGCCTTTCCTGATACTATTTTTTAAATGTCTGTGGGTCTTGGATTGGTTGGGCTGGTGTGGAGATTTGGGCCTTAGGAGACCGATTGGCCGGGTTATTTTATTGTGAGTCAGGGGGGTAATGTCCTGGACAATATCTTGAAACGTTAGCTCTTCTGACGATTTGGGTAGAGCGTGCTCGGAAGTGTCTGTGCTTCTACTTTGGGTTGCGGGAGCCGGGCGCAGCTCTTCCCTCTTCCGAGAGGAAAGCTTGATCTGGGATTTCAGGTTTTTGAATGGTCGAAATCTGTTTGATGAGGAAGAGGTCATGGTGCGTAATTTGATCTGTAGCGGCTGATCAACCTTCTAAAATTTTACTGATAGTTGTTGAAAGTTACTTAGGTTTTGATCTTCAGTCTGGGGCGTATCTGTTTGTTCAGCAATGGGCAGGTATATATAAACCGAAACCCCTTGATTTTCCACTGATTTAATGTGGAGTTCCGTTCAGTTGATTAATTCGTTAGGGCGTGTTATTATGTACCGAAAGGGAGTACATAATAGGAGGTGCCCTATGGAAACTGTTAGCGTAAACCAGTTTCGTTCAAACATGAAAAACTTTGTCGAACAAGTGGCCAGTGAGCATGTGCCAATTAAAGTAACCCGTCGCAGTGGGGATGATTTTATAGTTATTAGTGCGGAAGACTGGGAGCGTGACCAAGAAACCCTTTACGTTCTCCAAAATTCCAGCCTGATGAAGCAAATTACCAAATCTGCTAGCACGCATGTTGAACGTTCCGGTTACACACCAACGGACGGAGAAATGAATGAGATCCTTGGTGTTTGAAGGTAGTACGTGGGCTACCTATGAAGAACTCAGAACGAAAGACAAACGTTTGCACAAAACTCTTTGTTCTGTTTTGAAAGAGATGCAGCGGGGAGATCCGACAACTGGCACGGGTAAACCCGAAGCTCTTCGCCACAACCTTTCCGGCTTTTGGTCACGCAGGTTGAGCCAAAAAGACCGGGTCATTTATAAGTTCGACGACAACTATATCTACATTTTCGCAATTGGCGGACATTACGATCAATTGTGAGCCCTAACGGGTGGGCTAACCGGGCCGCGCTGTCAGACCTTGACGCGTCCGCGCCGCCGATCACGCCATCCGCTGCGCAGAACGGGGTCGGACTAAGCTCACGCCCTACAAACCCCTATGTAACCACGAACTTTCTTTTGTTGTATTCCTGTTGACAACATCAATATATTTGGCAATAGTCGGTTTTGTGTGATAGGAAAACAATAGCATTGTGCAGTTGCCATCTTGCCCTGTCAGTACCATTGCTCGTAGCTCGCACACCACGGCCTCAGGAGGGCTCTGAACGTTTGGGGACTAGCAAGTAACAAAAGAGTAGTGTCGGGGGGCAGCTCATCATTCGCCTTACGGCAGAATTGGCGCGAAAAACTGGTGACTTTCCATGTTAGGGCACTAATATCGGAATATATGGAAAATATACATGGAAACGCAATAGTGTGGAATAAGTGGAAAGTATTTTCCACTTTGAAGGCTATATATCACAATATATAGAAGTGGTATAGAAGTGGTACACTTCCCATATTTATCCCGCAGATAATTCTTTAGGATAATCACGAGAAAATATATTCAGACTGTTTTTTCGGCCGAGAGCGTTGCCCTTACTTTGGCAATGGAGGCAGTCCGTAAGTTTTGCAAAAGTCAAGAGCGGACTCGACCCCTTTTCTTTACTCCTTTTCTTTACTTTGCCGGGAACTTAACTTGACGAAAACAAAATTTCCCGGCACGGACTTGCAGCTGACCTACGAGTTGGTCTCGTAACAGATTCTCCCGAAGTCAGGAGGTCTGAAGTTAGTTTGAGGTCATTTCAAAATCAATTTCCTGCTTCAAGACTTTTCCATCATGACTTCAAAACTTTACCCGGGGTGCGAGCAATATCTCTATTAAGAGCTGCACTTATCAATGGGTAATGTGATAATAAAGGTTGTCCCTTTGTCCAGTTCCGACTCGCAGATTATTTCCCCGTGATGTTCCATCAATATTTCATAAATTATCCCCATGCCAATCCCCGCAGACTTACCATGACCTTTAGTTGTAAAAAATGGCTCATAAATTTTGCTTTGAGTTTCAGGACTCATGCCGTAACCATTATCGGAAAATCGAATTTGAACATTGTCGTTTTCTGAGATCACAGTAACCGTTATCTCACCACAATCTTTTTGTCCTATGGCACTTATGGCATTTGATGCAAGGTTAATGAAAACTTGTTCGAGTTTATAATACTTTCCGGAGACAGGAGGAATATCGTCAGGGATATGTTTCTGTAAAGTTATATTGTTTAACATCATTTCTTTTTTCATGATGCTCATTGCATCGTCAATAACAACCAGTAAATCAACTGGTTCAAACTTGACTCCGCTTGGCCATCTCAATGCCCGCAGGTGGTCTGTTAGTTGAATTATTCTATCCACCTGAGCTGAAGCTTTGTTAAATTTTACAATAAATT